>CAYSJP010000129.1:0-6367 GCA_964431395.1 uncultured Halobacteriales archaeon | reverse complement strand
ACGATCGGCGTGGTCGCCGGCGGCGGCCGCACCGAGAAGCCGTTCGTGAAGGCGGGCAAGAAGCACCACAAGATGAAAACGCGGGGCACCAAGTGGCCCCGGGTCCGCGGGGTCGCGATGAACGCCGTCGACCACCCCTTCGGTGGTGGCGGCCGCCAGCACCCCGGCAAACCAAAGAGCGTCTCGAAGAACACACCCCCGGGCCGCAAGGTCGGGGACATCTCCTCGCGACGCACGGGACGCGGTGGTAACCAATGAGCACGGACTACAGAACCGGCCAGGAGGGCGCTTTCACCTACCGAGGCCACACGCTCGAGGAGTTGCAGGCGATGAACGACGAGGAACTCGCGGAACTGCTTCCCGCGCGGATGCGGCGAACGATGAAACGCGGCCTCTCGGGAGGCCGCCGGAAACTCCGCGAGGAGGCCCGAAACGCGGATCCGGAGGAGACCGCGAACGACCCGATCCGGACTCACCTGCGGGACATGCCGATCCTGCCGGAGTTCGTCGGGATCACGTTCTCGGTCCACACCGGCCAGAGCTTCGAGCGCGTCGAGGTGGAGGAGGAGATGATCGGCCACTACCTCGGGGAGTTCCAGATCACGCGGACCTCCGTCGAGCACGGCCAGGCCGGGATCGGGGCGACCCGGTCCTCGAAGTTCGTACCACTCAAGTAACTCATGGGAATCAGCTACTCAGTCGACGTCGATCCGGATCGGACGGCGAAAGCGATGCTCCGGGAGCGACCCATGAGCCACAAGCACTCGAAGGAGGTCGCCCGCGAGATCAAGGGCAAGACGGCGGGCGACGCCGTCTCGTACCTCGAGGACGTGATCGAGGGCGATCAGTCGGTTCCGTTCAGGTCCCACAACTCCGGCGTCGGCCACCGGTCCGACATCGACGGCTGGGACGCGGGACGGTACCCCGAGAAGGTCAGCGGAGCGTTTCTCGACCTGCTGGAAAACGGGATGGGCAACGCCGAAGAACAGGGCTTCGACGCGGAGTCGATGGAGATCGCCCACGTCGCCGCCCACAAGGTGGGCGAGCGCCAGGGGCGAAAGCCCCGCGCGTTCGGCCGGGCCAACCCCTGGAACACACCCGAGGTCGACGTGGAACTGATCCTCGAAGAACGGGAGGGTGAGGACTGATGGCGGACGAACAGCAGTTCATCGAGAACGGCATCCGCCGCTCCCAGATCAACGAGTTCTTCGCGGAGGAACTGGGCCGTGCCGGCTACGGCGGGATGGACCTCGCCCAGACGCCGATGGGCACACAGATCGTGCTCAAGGCGGAAAAACCCGGCATGGTGATCGGGAAGGGCGGACAGAACATCCGCGAGATCACCCAGACCCTGGAAGACGAGTTCGACCTCGAGGAGCCCCAGGTCGACGTCCAGGAGGTCGAGGAGCCGGACCTGAACGCACAGATCGTCGCCGACAGGCTGGCGAACGCGCTGGAACGCGGGTGGTACTTCCGGAAGGCGGGCCACACCACGCTCGAGCGCATCATGGAGGCGGGCGCGCTGGGCGCGGAGATCGTCCTGTCGGGCAAAGTGACGGGCGCCCGCGGGCGCGTCGAGAAGTTCTCCGACGGCTACATCAAGCACAACGGCGAGCCCGCCGAGGAGATCGTCGACCGCGGCAAGGCCGTCGCGGTCATGCAGCTGGGCACGATCGGAGTCAACGTGAAGATCATCCCGCCCGGCTCGGATCTCCCCGACGACTTCCGCATCTACGAGGACGCCGACACCGAGGACCTCGGACCCGCGCCCGGCGAGGGCGGCGTCGAGGAACTCATCGAGGAGCCCGACGAGGGCGATCTGGAGGTGCCCACCGGCGAGGCCGAGGCGGAACCCGCCACGGAGGACGCCGCGGCCGGCGAGGAGGTCGTCGAGGAGGTCATCGAGGAGGAGGTCGAGACGCCCGGCGACGAGGACACACCGGAGGACCTCGACGTCGAGGAACTCGAGGAGGACCTCGACGAACCGGACGTCGAGGAGGAGGCCGTCGACGAGGTCATGGACGAACTCGAGGAGGACGAATCATGACGATCATCCACCCCTCCGAGGTTCGGGAGATGACCCCCGAGGAGCGCGAGGAGGAACTCGAGCAACTCGAGACGGAGCTCCTGAACGCGAAGGCGGTCCAGGCTTCCGGTGGCGCGCCGGAGAACCCCGGGCGCACCAAGGAGCTGCGGCGAGCGATCGCCCGCATCAAGACGATCCGGCGCGAGGAGGGGGATATCGAATGATCTCCCCGGAGACGGTGACGCGCCACGAACTGGTCGGTCTGTCGGTCCGCGTCACCGACGACGCGGACGACCGGGGCGACGTTGCGGGCGACGTCGTCGACGAGACGACGCGGACGCTCGTAATCGAGACGGACGGGAAGACGAAGACGGTCCCCAAGGCGGAGGCGACGTTCGCGTTCGACCTCCCGGACGGCGGCTCGGCCGTCGTCGCGGGCGACCGGCTGGTCGCGCGACCGGCGCGACGTACGGAACCAACAGGTGATACGATATGGCACTCGGCTTAGGAGTCACGAAACCCGAGACGGCCTGCGACGACGAGAACTGTCCGTTCCACGGGGCCCTTTCGGTCCGTGGCGGGACGCTCGTCGGCGAGGTCGCCTCGACCGACATGGAGAAGACCGTGGTCGTCGAGCGCGAATACGACGTGTTCGTGCCCAAGTACGACCGCTACATGAAACGCAGGTCGCGCGTGCCGGCTCACGCCCCGCCCTGCATGGACATCGCGGTTGGCGACACGGTTCGCATCGGGGAGACACGACCGATCTCGAAGACCAAGTCACACACGGTCGTCGAAATAACCGACCGGGGTGATGCCTGATGGAAGCGCTCGCCGCTGACGTCACCCGCGGGCTGGAGAAGGGCTCGCGGATCACGTGTGCGGACAACACGGGCGCCCGCGAGTTGAAGATCATCAGCGTCCAGAACTACCACGGGCGGGTCAACCGCCACCCGAAGGCGGGGCTGGGCGACAAGGTGACCGTCTCGGTCACCAAGGGCACCCCCGAGATGCGCCGGCAGGTGCTGGAGGCGGTGATCGTCCGCCAGCGCAAGCCGATCCGACGGCCCGACGGCACGCGCGTGAAGTTCGAGGACAACGCCGCCGTGGTCATCGACGACCAGGAGGAGCCCCGCGGAACCGAGATCAAGGGCCCCATCGCTCGGGAAGTCGCCGAGCGGTTCGGGAGCATCGCATCGACTGCGACGATGATACTATGACGACTGACCCATCGAAACAGCGCACCCGGACGCGCCGGGCGGACCTCCACGAGCGACACGACCAGGTCCGCGCGACGCTCGATCCGGACCTGCGCGAGGAGTACGGACAGCGAAACGTGCGCGTGAACGCGGGCGACACGGTCGAGGTGATGCGCGGTGACTTCGCCGGCGAGGAGGGCGAGGTCAACGCCGTCGACCTGAAGGACGCCGTCGTACACGTCGAGGAAGTGACGGTCGAGGCCGCTGACGGGGAGGAGATCCCCCGGCCGCTCGATGCCTCGAACGTCCGCGTGACGGACCTGGACCTGTCCGACGACCGGCGCGAGGAGCGCCTCCGGACGGAGGGTGAGGCCGCATGAGCAACCACCAAAAGCGCCTCTCGGTGCCCACCTCCTGGCCGGTCGAGCGCAAGACCGAGACCTTCACCGTGAAGGCCGACGCCGGTCCCCACGGCGAGGACGGCGTGCCCCTGTTGATCCTGCTGCGGGACGTGCTGGGGTACGTCGACTCCCGGAAGGAAGCCCAGTACGCCCTCGATCAGGACACCGTCCTCATCAACGGGCGGGCCGTCTCCGACGTCACCCGGCCGATCGGGATGTTCGACATCGCGGAGTTCGAGGAACGCGACGAGCACTACCGCGTGTTCCCCGACGAGGGGGGCCGGCTCGCGCTGACGCCGATCGACGCCGACGCGGCCGGTTCGAAGCTGGGCAAGATCGTCGGGAAGCGCCGGGTCCCCGGCGGCGACGTCCAGCTCACGATGCACGACGGGCAGACGCTGCTCGTCGACGACACCGCCTACACGCCGAACGACTCGCTGGTGCTCGACAACGACGACGGTTCGGTCGTCGTCCACTTCCCCTACGAGAAAGGAGCGCTCGTGACGGCCGTCGACGGCCAGCACGCCGGCGAGATCGGGACGGTCACCTCGATCGACGTGACCCCCGGTAGCGGTTCCAACAGCGTCGCCGTCGACACCGGCGACGGAGCCTTCGAGACGATCGAGGAGTACGTCGTCGTTATCGACGAGAACTTCGTCGACGGCGACGACGAGGACGCGGCCGAGGAGGGCGAAACGGACGGGCAAACCGACGACGCCGGGGCGGATACCGGGAGCCTCGAGGACATCACCGGGGTCGGCCCGGCGAAGGCCGAGTCGCTGCGTGAGGCCGGCTTCGAGTCGGTCGCGGACGTCCGCGCGGCGACGACGGAGGAACTCTCCGAGGCCGAGGGCGTCGGCGAGGAACTCGCGGGCCGGATCAAGGACGACGTCGGAGGTGACGACGCATGAGCGAAGCGGAGTTCCACGAGATGCGCGAGCCCCGGATCGAGAAGGTCGTCGCCCACATGGGCGTCGGGCACGGTGGCGAGGACCTCCAGGACGCCGAGCGGATCCTGGAGGCGGTCACCGGCCAGGGGAGCGTCCGGACCCGCGCGAAGAACACGGTCGGGGAGTTCAACATTCGCGAGGGCGATCCGATCGGTGCGAAGGTCACCCTTCGCGACGATGCGGCCCGGGAGTTCCTCGCGACCGCGCTGCCGCTTGCCGACGTCTCGGCGAGCCAGTTCGACGAGACGGGCAACGTGAGCTTCGGGATCGAGGAACACACGTCGTTCCCGAGCCAGGAGTACGATCCGGACGTCGGCATCTACGGGCTCGACGTGACGGCGTCGCTGGTGCGGCCGGGCTACCGGGTGTCCAAGCGCGATCAGCGCACCCGATCGATCCCGTCGGGCCACCGGCTGAACGCCGAGGACGCGATCGCGTTTCTCGAAGCCGAATTCGACGTGGAGGTGAACGAATGAGCGAAACTGACGGAGACAACGGAGCGAATACGGGCGAGCACGCCGCGAAGCGCACCGGCCAGAACAACGCCTGCCGACGCTGTGACCGCGAACAGGGTCTCGTCGGCAAGTACGATATCTGGCTGTGTCGGCAGTGCTTCCGGGAGATCGCCCGCGACATGGGGTTCAAGAAGTACTCATGACTGCGACGGATCCACTAGCGAACGCGCTGTCGGGGCTGGACAACGCCGAAAGCGTCGGCCACCTCGATTACACGGTACAGCCCGCCTCCAATCTCATCGGCAGCGTCCTCGAAGTGTTCTACGAGCGCGGCTACGTAGATGGGTTCGAGTACGCCGAAGACGGTAAAGCCGGCGAGTTCGAGGTCGAACTGACGGGCGCCATCAACGCGTGTGGCGCGATCAAGCCCCGGTACGCGGTGGGCGCGGACGGGTTCGAGGACTGGGAGAAGCGGTTCCTCCCGGCCCAGGACTACGGCGCGCTCGTCGTCACGACGAGCCGGGGCGTGATGAGCCACGCCGAGGCCCGCGAACAGGGCGTCGGCGGCCAACTCATCGCTTACGTATACTGACAATGCCACGAACAGAAATCGAACTACCGGAGAACGTGCACGCCCGGATGGACCGGCTGGACCTCACGGTCGAGGGTCCCGAGGGCAGCGTACGGCGGCGGCTGTGGTACCCCGACATCGACGTGTCCGTGACCGACGGGCAGGTCGTCATCGCCTCGGACGCCGAGGACAGGGAGACGACCGCGACGCTGGGCACCTTCGAGAGCCACGTCCGAAACGCCATCCACGGCGTGACCGAGGGCTGGACCTACGAGATGGAGGTGTTCTACGCCCACTTCCCGATGCAGGTCTCGACGGAGGGCGGGGAGGTCGTCATCGAGAACTTCCTCGGAGAGACGGCCCCGCGCCGGACGGACGTCCGCGGGGACACCGAGGTCGAGATCGACGGCGAGGAGATCACGCTGCGCGGCCCCGACAAGGAAGACGTCGGCGAGACCGCCGCCGCGATCGAACAGCTCACACGCGTCACCGACAAGGACACGCGAGTGTTCCAGGACGGCGTGTACATCACCGCGAAACCCCCGAAGGGAGGTGCGGCCTGATGGCCGACGAACTCGAGGACATCGCGGGCGTCGGCGGCGCGAAGGCCGACGCGTTGCGCGAGGCGGGCTACGAGACCGTCGAGGCCGTCCGCGAGGCGAGTCAGGACGACCTCGCCGGGATCGAGAGGATCGGAAACGCCCTCGCGGCCCGCATCAAGGCCGACGTCGGCGGCGTCGAGGTCGAGGAGGAGACCGCGGCCGA
>CAYSJP010000128.1:0-6384 GCA_964431395.1 uncultured Halobacteriales archaeon | reverse complement strand
CCGAGAGAAAGATTGAAACGGGTAGCCTCGGACCGTGTACATCATGTCCGAAGACGACGAGGAGGAGTACGTCATCCCGCCCGGCGGTGGGGTCCCCTGGCGCGATCTGACGATGGACGAGCAGGCCCGGCCACCCGAGCGCGACGTCGAGATCACCGGCCTCGAGACGATGGCTCTGCAGGGCAACTTCACCTGGGGGCTGTTGAAGATCGAGACGAACACCGACCACTACGGCATCGGCGAGGTGTTCGTCGGCCAGGAGGCCCTGGACATCCTGGAACGCGACGCCCACCTCGTCGTCGGCGAGAACCCCCTCGACGTCGACCGGCTGGGCGAACACGTCGAGGCGAACCGCACGGCGACGGGAACGATGGGCCAGGCCGCCTTCAGCGCCCTCGAGACGGCGCTGCTCGACATCAAGGGGAAGGTGCTCGACGTCCCCGTGTACGAACTGCTCGGCGGGAAGTACCGCGATTCGGTGCGGGTGTACTGTGACACCCACGGCGGCGAGTCGCTGGGCCAGGCCCAGAAGCAGGACCCACGGGACGTGTACACCCCCGACTCGTACGCCGACGCCGCCAGGGAAGTCATCGAGGAGGGCTTCGACATCCTGAAGTTCGACCTCGACGTCCGCACCCACCGCGAGGTCGACACCGCGGCGCGCCGGCTAGACAACGCCGCCATCGAGCACAAGGCCTCCCTCATCGAAGGGGTCCGCGAGGAGATCGGCTACGGCGTCGACCTGGCCGTGGACCTGCACTGGAACTTCACCGCGGAGACGGCGATGCGGCTGGCGGAGAAACTCGAACCGTACGACCTCGCGTGGATCGAGGATCCCGTTCCCCCGAAGCGGATCGAGGCCCACCGCCGGATCACCGAATCGACGACCACGCCGATCCTCACGGGGGAAAACGCCGTCACCGTCGACGGGTTCAACGATCTCGTGACCGAGGACGCCCTCGACATCGCCGCGCCGGACGTCAACCGGTGTGGCGGGCTGTGGGAGCTCCGGAAGATCGCGACCGTCTGTGACCTGTACGGGGTTCCGATCGCCCCCCACAACATCGCGAGTCCCGTCGGCACGATCGGCGGCGCCCACGCGATGGCCGCCATCCCGAACGTCGTGGCGCTGGAGTACCACGCACGCGACGTGCCCTGGTGGGACGACCTCGTGACGCGGACGGGCGAGTCCGGTCCCGTCATCGAGGACGGCCGGATCGACGTCCCCGAGGGCCCGGGTCTGGGCATCGAGATCGACCGCGACGTCGCCGAGCGGTATCTCACCGACGACAGCGAACTGTTCTTCTAGAATCGCCCCGTCAGCGTCCCGTCGCCCGCGGCGGGCGCGATCAGAAAACGACCGTCAGCGTCCCGTCGTCCGCGACGGTCCACTCGCCGGCGTCCGGGTCGGCGTCCACCCGGGTGAGCGTTTCGGCGCCTCCGCCATCCCCGTGCTCGACGGTCACCGTCTCGGGAACTCCCTCGATCCCCTCGACGCTCGCGTCGAACCGGTCGGGGGCGAGCGAACACTCCTCCCCAGGGTCGAACCCGAACGCGAGCGTCCCGTCCGCGACGCCGGCCCGGATCGACCCCGCGACGTCGCCGTCGGCGTATTCGAACGTCGCCCCGGTCGCCCCCGCCTCGAGGACGACCCGTAGCGTGACGTCCTCGAAGGCACCCTCTGGGACCGACTCGGTCGGTTCGGTCGTGGGGGTGATCGTCCCCGCCCGCAGAAAGACGGGCATCTGGTCGAGGTCGACCTGGAGGGACAACGTCTGGCCGCCCTCGCAGGTGTCGCCGGACCAGTAGTCGACCCAGGTGCCGGGGGGGAGGTAGACGTCGACGTAGCCGTCGGGGTCGAACACGGGCGCGAGCAGCAGGTTCTCGCCGATCATGAGCTGGTCGCCGATGCCGTGGACGCCGCGGTCGCCCTGGAACTCGAGCACGAGGGGCCGCATCACCGGCAGACCCGTCTCCGGGGCGCGCTCGGCGTAGGAGTACAGGTACGGCAGCAATCGGTAGCGCTCGCGGGCGTACTCCCGGACGATCTCGAACGCCTCCTCGCCGAACGCCCAGGGCTCCCGACGGGTCGTCCCGTGAAAGCGGGCGTGGCTGTTACCGAGCAGGCCGAACTGCGCCCACCGGACGTACAGTTCCGTCGAGGGCTCGCCGTGAAAGCCGCCGATGTCGGCGCTCCAGAACGCGTACCCCGAGAGGGCGAGGCTCAGCCCGCCCCGGAGCGACGAACCCATGGCCCCGAAGGTGGTGTTGGGGTCCCCGCCCCAGTGGACGGGGTACTGCTGGCCGCCGGCCCACCCCGGCCGCGCCCACAGAAGCGGCGTCCGGTCGGGGCGGGTCTCCGCCATCGCCTCGTGGACCGCCCGCGTGTAGCGGTGGACCTGGCGGTTGCGGCTGGCCCGCCCGGTCGCCCCGTTGGCACAGACGGCGTCCTCGGGCAGGTACTCCCCGAAGTCGGTCTTGAAGACGTCCACGCCCATCTCGAGGAGCGGGCGGTGGCGATCCTGCCACCAGGTGACGGCGTCGGGGTTCGAGAAGTCGACGATCCCGCCACGCACGCCCTCCCAGCTGAGCCGCGCGAGCAGGTACGGCTTGCCCGCCGGATCGTCGATCAGGTAGCCCGCCTCGCGGGCCTCCTCGAAGGCGTCGGTCGTCGACAGCAGGTAGGGGTACTCCCACAGCGAGAGTTTGAAGCCGTTCGCGTGGAGCTCCTCGATCATCCCCTCGGGGTCGGGGAACGCCTCGCGGTTCCACCGGAGGCCACACAGCCCGTTGTCGGCGAGCCAGGGCGGGTCCAGGTGCAACACGTCACAGGGCATCCCCGTCTCCCGGAGGCGGTCGGCGACCCCCTCGAGTTCCTCGCGGGTTTCGTAGGCCAGCCGCGACATCCAGACCCCGAGGCTCCACTTTGGCACCTCCCCGGGTCGCCCGGTCAACGCCGTGTAGTCGTCGAGGACGTTCTTGAACGAGGGACCGTAGAAGAAGACGAACTGGAAGTTGTCGTCGTCGACGGTCACGCCGTTGGAGATGGTCGACTCGCTGCCCACGTCGAAGCTCACCCGGCGGTAGGTGTCCGCCAGGAGGCCGTACCCCTTCGAGGAAAGGAAGAAGGGGACGTTCTTGTAGGAGTGGGGGGTCTCGGCGCCGTGGGGCTGGGTGACCCAGGAGTCGACCTGCTGGCCGCGCTTCTCGAAGGCGGTGAACTTCTCCCCGAGGCCGAAGATCCGCTCGTCGCCGTGGAGTTTGAACGACGATCCCGCGCCGGTCGCCCGGAGCGGCCACCGGTTGGTCTGCTCGGCGTCGAACCCGAGCGGACGTGATCGGACGCCGTCCTTCGCGGCGTCGTCGTCGCGTTGCTCCGTCAGGAGCGACCGCCCCTCCGCACTCTCGACCGCGAAGGACCACTCCGAGAGCCCGATCCGGACGGTCAGTTCGGGCGTCTCCAGGACGAGGTGGTCGCCCTCCCCGGTGTGGGTCAGGTCGGTCGGCCCGTCGAAAGCCGCCTCCGAGAGCGGGAGCGTCTCCACCTCGTCGCTCACCTCGGGCGTCGCGTGGAACTCGAACCGGAAGACGCGGTCGTCGTAGAACCGGATCCGGACGGGGTAGCCCTCCTCGGGCAACGAGAACGATTCGCCCTCGTCGCCGCCGCCGTACTCGACGGCACAGTCGAGGTCTACACCGTCGTCGTGGCGCGCCCGAACGGTCGCACTCGTCACCCTCGCGCGTGGCATGGTACGGTGACTCGCCCTCCGGCAGTAAATAACATTCGCTGTTCCGATCGTCCCCCGGGTGACCCCCCGGCGTGGCGACTCCGTCCGGGTGATGACTCCGCCCGGGTGACGGCCCGGGCCGACCGACTTTTCACCCCCCCAGCCGTTCGGACATGCATGGTTCCGAACGACCGGATTCAGGGGGCTCTCGAGGACGCCGGCCTCGACCTCCTCGTCGCCTCGACCGTCGAGAACGTCTACTACACCTCCGGCACCTACAGCGTCGCCACCAAGGGCCTCGGCGAGGCCGCGTTCAGCCTCTGGTCGGCCGACGCCGGCGGGCCGCACCTGGTCATCCCCGCCCGCGAGACGAGCAGCATCGTCGACAACGACGCCGATCCCGCGGGCGTGTACCCCTACGGGGACTCGAACATCTACCGGAGCGCCGCCCTCTCGGCGGTCGACGAACGGATCCTGCGCCTCCGGGAGTCCGGCGACTTCGACGACCCGATCGTCGCGCTCGCGACGGCGATCGAGGACCTCGCCGGCGGCCCCCGGGTGGCGGTCGAGCGCGAGGGGTTCAGTCCCGACCGGTTCTCGCGACTGCAGGACGCCGTCGAACACGACCTGGAACCCGGCGTCGACCACCTCCACGACCTCCGGCGGGTGAAGACCGACGAGGAGATCGAGCGCCTGCGTCGCTCCGCCGCGATCACCGAGTCCGCCATGGAGGAGGCGATGGCCGGACTCGAACCCGGCACGACCGAGCGCGATCTCGCGAACGACTTCCGGGAGCGGGTCTGCGAGAAGGGCGGCGAACCCCTGTTTCTGACCGTGGGATTCGGCGACCGGACCGCCTACACTCACCCCCTCCCCGGAGACCGGGAGATCCGCGAGGGCGACCTGGTGCGCTGGGACGGGGGCTGCACGTACCGGAACTACTGCTCGGACATCGGTCGCACGTTCGCCTACCGCTCCGTGGACCCCGAGTCCGAGGCGCGCTACGAGGCGCTGTACGACGGCCTCGAGGCCGCGCTCGGGGAACTGCGGGACGGTGCCGCGACCGGCGACCCCTACGACGCCGGCGTGGCGGCCGTCAGGCAAAGCGGCGTCGACGCGCTCGCCGAGTTCGATCCCTTCCACCTCGGCCACGGGATCGGCGTCGAGATCTACGACCCGCCGACGATCGTCCCCGACGCCGGCCGGATCGGCGAGGACATGGTCATGTGCGTCGAGCCCCCCTACAACGAACTCGGCCACGGCGGCTTTCTCATCGAGGACGAAGTGCTCGTCACGGAGACGGGCTACGAGAAACTCACCGACGCCTCAGCAACGCTCCCGGTCGTTGGATGATGCGGCCCGCGGTCCCGAAAGTCACTCCGCGCGGCCCAGATTCTCGAGCAGCATCCGGCGCAGCCCCATCCACTGGTACTTGCCGGCCGTCTTTGGCGCGCGGCCGCCAAGCCCCGGCGCCAGAACGGCGTCGATTCCCAGCTCCTCGGCGGCGTCGAAATCGGTCCCGCCGGGCGTGCTCGCCAGGTCCAGGACGAACGCGTCCCGGGGCATCCCCGCGAGCACGTCCCGGGTGAGGATCTCCGCGGGGATCGTGTTGAACACCATGTCGGCGGCGCTCACCGCCTCCTCGAGGTCGTCCAGGTGGACGGGACGGGCCCCCATCTCCCGGGCGCGGCCGAGCTGTGCGCCGTCGCGGGCGACGACGGTCGTGTGCGCTCCGAGCGCCTCCAGGGTGCGGGTCATGGAAAAGCCCATGCGGCCGAACCCGAGGACGACCGACTGCGAATCGTGGATCGAGACGTCCGTGTGGTCGATGGTGATCCCGAGAACGCCCTCGATGATCGTCGGCGCGCGCAGGTACATGAGCTCGTCGTCGTCGCCGTACTCGATCACGTCGAACCCGCCCTCCTCGGCGTACCCCTCGATCTCGGGCGTGCTGGTGCCGATGAGGAGGGTGCCCCCGGGATCGACGTGGGAAAACGCGTCCTGGTAGATCTCGCCGTCCCAGCCGGGCGTGAACAGTTCGCCCTCCTCCGTGATGTGGACCACCGTCGTGAACACGGCGTCGGCGCCGGAGATGGCCTCCTCGGGCGTGTCCGCCTGCGGGTGGCCCATGACCTCGTCGGCCTCCGGGGGGAGGCCACACGCTCGGACCTCCGCGCCGTCGGCCTTCAGCCCCCGGAGGTACTCGACCTCCCGGCCGTCGCCGCCGACGACCGCCGCGGTGACGCCGGACAGCGCCTCCGACTCCCCGGACTCGTCGACCTCGTACATGTGCGTCGCATCGTCGTCGTACATACCGGTAGAAAGAACGGTTGTGCGTCACTTAATTCCCTGCCTTCCGGGGGCCGGTACGCCCTCCCGGCGGGCGGATTCGTGCCCCCACGCGGCGCCTCATGAGTAGTCTTAAGTCGCCGCCACCACCGTACACGGGCATGGAAATCACGGACGTGGAGTCGTACTTCGTGAACCTGCCCGAGCGCCGGACCCACAACTGGGCGAGCAAGATGAACACGCCGATCGGGTCGCACCTGATCGTCCGGCTGGACACCGACGAGGGGGTCGTCGGGTGGGGCGAGACGCCGGCCATCGCCACCTGGGGCGGGCCCCACATGGAGTACTACGGCGAGACCGCGAAGAC
>CAYSJP010000127.1:0-6406 GCA_964431395.1 uncultured Halobacteriales archaeon | reverse complement strand
GGTTCAAATCCCAGTCCTGGCGCGTTCTACTGCGAGCAACCCGGCGAGCGCTGAACCCTCACCAGCAACGACGTGAACGTTCAGCGCGGGGCGGAGGTCAATTGTCGTTGTTATACTGTTGATCCACTTCCTTAGCACTCAATGCCATATCGTTCTCCTTTCGAGACCGTGCTGCTTCTTGTAGGAAATCGGGGACTTCGTCAGCATGATCCGCTTCAGCTATCTTCCGTACGGAGGCGACACCCATCCAAAAGCCGACTGGAAGCCAGACGATTCCGATAGAGAGGCCGATGAGCAGGGTTGCCAGCGTTGTTTCAACCACACTTTATAGAATATTTGTTTAGCTAGGAATTTCACCTCTGTGCTTGGTATATCATGCGTCTTTATTTGAGACTCATCATGACTGTTGTAGCGTTTTACCGCTCCGGCCAAACGCTTATTCGCCTCGCTCCCGAGAAATTCGGTAATGAGCCTCTTCAGGAAGGCGGGCAAGAAGTTCGAGGAAACCAAGCGGACGTATCTGGACGGCGATCCGGAGTACGTCTGTCGCGGCTGTGAGGAGCCCGTCGCGGAGTCGTTCGACCACTGCCCCCACTGCGGCGAGCCGGCAGTCGAGCCCATCGAGGAGACGGCGGACGGCGAGTGACGTCCCGGGGCGAGTACTAAGTCGCCGGCGGGCGTAGACGTGACCATGGAGACGCTGCTTTTCGACACCGAAGCCGTCGAGAGCACCGCCCGGACCGAGGTCGTAATCGGGGCGGTCGAGCAAGCGTTCGGCGCGTACGAGCGCGGGAACGCCATCATGCCCGCGAAGTCCTACGTCGACCTGCCACAGTACAACGGCGACTTCCGGGCGATGCCCGCGTATCTCGACGTTCGCGGCGGCGACGCTTCCCCGGATCAGCTGGACTCGTCGGACGATTCCTCGGACCAGCGAGGCCTCTCTAACGAGTCTCGCGCTGCCGGGGAGTGGGACGCCGCCGGGCTGAAGTGGGTGAACTCCCACCCGGACAACCCCGACGACCACGACCTCCCGACGGTGATGGGGACGATGATCTACTCCGACCCGGAGACGGCGTTCCCGCTGGCGATCATGGACGGGACGGCCCTGACCAAGCGGCGCACCGGGGCGGCGGCGGCCGTGGCGACCGACCACCTCGCGATCGAGGACGCTCGCTCGCTGGGCATCGTCGGCGCCGGCGCCCAGGCGTACGCACAGGTAGAGGCGATCGCCGCGGTCCGGCCCATCGAGACGGTCGTCATAGCCGACAGGAACGCGGACCGCCAGACCGCCTTCGTCGAGACGTTCGCCGACCGGTTCGATGCCCGCCCCGGCTCGATCCCCGAGGCCGCCGGCTGTGACGTGCTCTCGACGGTGACGCCCGTCGCGGAGCCGATCGTCCCCCGGGAAGCCGTCGGCGATCACACCCACGTCAACGCCATGGGCGCGGACGCGGCCGGCAAGCAGGAACTCGCGGAGGCGATCCTGGAGGACGCGATGCTGGTCATCGACGACTACGAACAGTGCACCCACTCCGGGGAGATCAACGTCCCCTGGAGCCGCGGCGAACTCTCGGATGCGGACCTGCACGCTGAACTCGGCGAGATCGTGGTCGGGGCAAAGGGGGGGCGGACGGACGCGGACGGGATCACGGTGTTCGATTCGACGGGGCTCGCGATCCAGGATGTCGCCACCGCCCACGTCGTCTACGAGGCGGCGACCGAAGACGGCGGCGGGGACGCGGTGTCGCTGCTGTCGGTCGGAGAGCAGTCACCGTGATGCGTTCGGGTCACTCGTAGCCGCGCTCGACGTCGGTGCCGCCGCCGAACAGCCACGAAGCGAGCCAGATCAGCGCGATGAACGGGAGCAGCGGGATGAGAACGATGATCAGCCCGAGACCGTACAGCAGGCCGATGATGTTCATCTCCTGGTCCGTCCGGCTCCGGTAGGTCTCCGTGACCGTGTCGACGATCCCACCGTCCTCCGCGTCGCTCATGCGTAGCGGTAACCATGTCGCCCTCATAAACGTGCTCATCGCGGTCGGCGGGGCCGGAACCAGCCTCATGATGACTCCTGTAGCGTGACTGCTCCGACCGCCCGCGTCGGGCGGTCGATGCGGTAGTTGCCTACACGAGTCATTATCAGAACCGTTCCCGGATGAATACCTCGCCGGCCGGGAACGCGTCCTCCAGAATCACCCGGGCCGGAGCGTCGTGCACCGTCGCGTCACGCGTCCGCACCACGTCGTCGACCGATCGGTAACCGACGTACAGCTGTGAGAGGGCGCCGACGCCGAGCGTCAGGCCGGGGTCCGTCGCGACGGCGGTGACGCACACCTCGCCCCCGTCGAAGTCGAGTCGGAACCGCCCGTCGTTCCGGTCGAGAAGCGGGTCGTCGACCCCGATGACGGCGGTCCCGCTCGCGGCCTCCGGATAGGAGCGTCGCCGGAGGGCCCCGGCAACGTCGACGAGACGGATCATCGGGCCGGTGTGGACGGTCGCGTCGATCGCTTCGGGGGTGGGAGCGACCTCGAGGAGTCCGGCATCCGGCTCGCTCATCCGGACCGAGTCGACCTGCGAGTCGTGATCGGCCAGAAAGGACAGCACTGCGAGACGAGCCTCCCGGTCGACCCACGCGCTCTCGACGGTCCGGAGGCGGGTGCTCCCGTCGCTCTCCTCGATGTGATGGGCGACGTATGCCCGGAGGTCGCCGTCGCGCTCCCAGCCGTACACGTACGGCTCTCCCTCCCAGGTGTCGAACACGCGCTCGCGCCACCAGTGCTCGGCGCGATCGATCACGACGTCGAACTGCGCGTTGTGCGCCGCGAGCACCGAATCGAGGCGGTCGTGTGCGTCGGGATCGAGGCGGACGAACGATCCCCCGCGCTCGTCGCGGGCGAAGGCGAGCGTCCCGGGAGTCGTCTCCAGAGTCACGTACCGGGTCGCCGTCGCCCAGCCGAACTGCGCGTAGAAGGCGTGCTCGAAGGGCCACAGGGCCGCGAGGGGGAACTCCCGGTCGCGGTACTCCGCGAGCGACGCCGCGAGCAACTGCCGGGCGTGGCCCCGCCGCCGGTTCTCCGGCGGGACGGCGAGCGCAGCCACCCCGCCCATCGGCAGACGGGCCGCCCCGATGCGGGCGGTGAACGGGTGGTGCTTGCAGACGGCCAGCAGTTCCCCCTCCTCGAACAGGCCGCGTCGCTCCCCCAGCGGCGAGACCGCGGTCCGTCCCTCCTCGGAGTCGAACGCGTGTGGTCCCGAGGCGGGGCGGAAGGCGTTCGAGACCATCGAGGCGAACGCCGGTTCCTCCGCGTCGGAGAGCGGGCGATAGTCGGGCACGTCTCGATCACTGTTCAGACCCCACGATGAAAAACTATAGCATCGTTCGCAACGGAGGACGGCACAACGACCCGATCTACGATGCAACGCGAAACCGGATTCGACCACGCCGCGATCGAGGAGAAGTGGCAGCGCCGGTGGGAGGCGGAGGACGTGTTCCACATCCCCGACTCCGCCGAGGACCCCGCCTACGTGCTCGCGATGTTCCCGTACCCCTCCGGGGAGATGCACATGGGCCACGTCCGCAACTACACCATCACCGACGCCTACGCTCGCTACAAGCGCATGCAGGGCGAGTCGGTGCTGCACCCGATGGGCTGGGACTCCTTCGGCCTGCCCGCGGAGAACGCCGCCAACGAGCGCGACGTCGACCCCCGGGGCTGGACGATGGACTGCATTCGGGGTATCAAGGACCAGATGAAACTCATGGGTCTGGGCTTTGACTGGGAGCGCGAGGTCACCACCTGCGAGCCCGAGTACTTCCGGTGGAACCAGTGGTTCTTCCTGCGCTTTTTCGAGAACGGACTGGTCGAGCGCGATGCGACGGAACTCAACTGGTGCCCGTCCTGCGAAACAGTTCTCGCCGACGAACAGGTCGAGGGCGAGGACGAGCAGTGCTGGCGGTGTGACACGCCCATCGAGCGCCGGGAGCTCGACCAGTGGTTCCTGACGATCACCGACTACGCCGACGAACTGTACGAGTCGCTTTCGGAGATGGACGGCTGGCCGGAGAACGTCCGGGAGATGCAGCGCAACTGGATCGGCAAGCAGGAGGGTGACGCCGTTTCCTTCGACCTGACCACCGGCGACTCGGTCGAGATATTCACGACCCGCCTCGATACGATCCACGGCGCGACCTTCTTCGCGCTCGCGACCGGCCACGAGGTCGCACAGGCGATCGCCGAGGACGACGACGAGGTCGCGGAGTACGTCCACGAGGCCGAGCACGCCGAGGACGACCTCCCCGGGACCTCCGGCGTCTTCACCGGCGAGTACGCCACCAATCCCGCCACGGGCGAGGAGATCCCGGTCTACGTCGCCGACTACGTTCTGGAGGACATCGGCACGGGCGCGCTGTACGCGGTTCCGGCCCACGACGACCGCGACCACGCCTTCGCCGAGGAGCACGACGTCCCGATCGAGCAGGTCGTCGAGCCGGCTCCGGACGCCGACCTCGACCCCGAGGAGATCGACGTCCAGGAGGCCGCCTACACCGAGGACGGGGCCCTGATCAACAGCGGCGAGTACGACGGCCTCGCGAGCGCCGAGGCCCGCGAGGCGTTCGTCGACGTCTTCGACGGCGAACACCGGACCGAGCACAGCCTGCAGGACTGGTGTATCTCCCGGCAGCGCTACTGGGGGACGCCGATCCCGCTGGTGAACTGCCCCGACTGCGGGTACGTCCCGGTTCCCGAGGAGGACCTGCCGGTGGAGCTCCCCGAATTCATCCAGACGCCGGGCAACCCCCTCGACGCCGCCGAGGAGTGGACGGAGGTGGCGTGTCCGGACTGTGGCGGCCCCGCCGAGCGCGAGACCGACACCATGGACACCTTTTTCGACTCCTCGTGGTACTTTCTCCGCTACGTTTCGCCGGACCTGGAGTCGGCCCCCTTCGACACGGAGCGGGCCAACGACTGGATGCCAGTCGACCAGTACGTCGGCGGCATCGAGCACGCGACGATGCACCTCATCTACTCGCGCTTTTTCACGAAGGCGCTCGCGGATATGGACATGCTCGAGGTGCGCGAGCCCTTCGAGGACCTCCTCACCCAGGGCATGGTCCGGAAGAACGGGACGGCCATGAGCTCCTCGAGTGGCAACGTCGTCTCGCCACGCCCGTTCGTCGAGGAGTTCGGCGCCGACACCGGCCGGCTCTTTATGATGAACGCCGCCCAGCCCGAGAAGGACTTCGACTGGACCGAGGAGGGCGCCAAGTCGGCCCGCCGGTTCCTCGCGAACGTCCACGGACTCGGGAGAGAGTTCGCAGACGGCGAGGTCGCGACGGGCGAGCGCGGCGCCGCCGGCGACTACGTCGCCCGCGAGGCCGAGGCCGTCGCCGCCAACGCCACCGAGGAGTTCGAGGCGTTCCGGTTCAACCACGCCCTCCAGGGCGCCCGCGAGCTGGTCTCCCTGCTGCGGCGCTACCGGGAACACACCGACCCCGATCCCGAGGTGTTCGAGCGCGGGATCGAGGTGACCGCGAAGATTCTCGCGCCCGTCGCACCACACGTCGCGGAGGAGGTGTGGGAACTGCTGGGCCACGGTGGCCTGATCGCAGAGGCCGACTGGCCGGCCACGGAGACGCCCGCGGGCTACGACATCGAGCGCCGGCTGATCGAGAACACCCGCGAGGACGTCAGGGACATCGTGGACGTCGCCGGCATCGAGGACCCCGAACGGATCACGATCGCCACCGCCCCCGGGTGGAAGCACGAGGCGCTAGAACTCGTCCTCGGCCTCGATGCAGGCGCCGACGTCGTCGGGAGCGTCATGCAAGAGGAGGACCTGCGCCGCCGGGGCGAGGCGGCCGCCGACTTCGCGAAGGACCTCGCGGCGGAGGCACAGTCCCTCTCCGAACAGCTACCGCCCGGCCGGGAGCGCGAGGCCCTGGAGCGCGCCGCGTGGCTGATCGAGCGGGAGTTCGACGCCGAGGTCACGGTGCTGGCCGCCGAGGAGGCGGACGAGGACCTGACTGGGAAGGCCGAACCCGGGCGGCCGGGGATCGAGATCGAGGAGTAAGGACGCATACTAATTGCTCTCGCTGTTTAGCGCCGAGCGCCAGCCCCGGTGACGGCGCTCGGCAGTAAGAGACGAGAGTGATCATTATCACGAGCGTGTCGGCGGTCCATCCACCGCGACCGTTCCGGGTGATCGCGTTCGTGGCTCCGTGATCAGTGCACGTCGACGTGAACGGTGGAGGGGAGGAGTTCAACGTTCGGTATTTATAGATCAACGAGTCACCGCACATAACTCGATATTGTTCGTCATTGATAGAAACGGCGTGACCGATCAAACGCTGTCTCTTACCCATAAATCAACGCTCATTAGAAAAATCAACTCAAACGAGTGT
>CAYSJP010000126.1:0-6565 GCA_964431395.1 uncultured Halobacteriales archaeon | reverse complement strand
TCACAGCCAGTCGTCGGGCTTGGTCCGGTAGTCCACGTCGCCTGCCGCGATGTCTTCAACCTCGGCCCACGCCAGGTCCTCGGTCTCGAACCCCTCGCCGTCGTAGCGGATCAGTTTGCCCGTCTCCTCGGGGTCGGGCTCCTCGCCGCGCCGGCGCGCCACCTCCCGCTCGCGCTCGTCGAGTTCCTTGACGATCGTCTTCAGATTCACCGGCCGTCCCCAGAGCTCGAACACGCGCTCCAGCACCTTCTTCGCCTGGTCGACGTCCAGCATGATGCCGTTGTACTGGTGGGCGAGCAACAGCTCGTTGCGATTGCGGTAGTTGGCGTCGGCGGCGACGACCGTCGGCTTCCCGAGGTTCGTGAACTGCAACAGGAGCTTCCGCTTGACGTCGCCGGGGTCGGTGCTGGCGACCCGGAACTCCCCGGCTGCGTGGCTGTGTTCGTAGGTGAAGTACTCCCGCTCGCGGACGAACTCCGGGGTGAGAAACCCGTCGACGAAGGTGACGTCGTTGTGGCTCTCGCGGATCTCGCGCATCCGGTCCCAGCCGGCCGCGTAATCGACGTCCGCGAGCGCCTCCTCGACGGTGTCGTACCGGGCGTCGTCGAACAGGTAGCGATCGATCTCCTCGAGTTCGTCGGTGCCGATCCGCCCGAGGAACCCCCGGTTGCGCCGCTTGGTGAGCGAGAAGTGCCGCTCGGCGAGACCCTCGTAGGTCAGCACCTTCCAGGGGTGCCGGCCGGCGTCGACGTCGCCCTCCAGGGCGCGCTGGAGCGCCTCGCCGTCGACTTTCCCGCGGGGGAGGTCCCGGAGGTCCGGCAGCGTCTCCTCGGTGATCGCGTCGAGTGGCGGCGTCGGCGCGAGGCGTTCCTCGACTCGGTCGAAGTCGACCCGATCGTGGAGGTTCGCGGGCGTGATCCCCTCGACGGCCAGCAGCTTCTCCACGACCTCCCGGCGGTTCGTCGTGTTCTCGACGTGTTCCCACAGCTCCTTGCCGAGCTTGTAGGGGTTCAGCCCGCCCGATCCGAGCACCTTCGACTGGTGGTCGGCGTACTCCAGGAACTCATCAGCCCCGGCGAAGGCCTCATCGCCCATCATGAGGGATTCCCAGTACGCCGCGTGACCCTCGTTCATCACCTTCGTCATCTTCTGTGGGGCGAAGTAGTACGCCTCCGCGCGCAGCATGTCGATCACGTCGCGCTGCCACTCCTCCATCTCGACGGCCCGGCCCTCCTCCTCGTCGTAGGCCCTCCCGTGGCGCCGGAGAAAGGCGAGAACGTCCGTGGTCGGCTCCGAGTCGTCCCCGCCCTCGCGGTACGCCTCCAGCCAGGCTTCGTCGAACATCTCCCGTTCGACCTCCGGCGAGAGGTCGAGTTCCGCGACCGGGGACTCGTCCGCGGCGTCGGTGCCGTCGGGGTCGCCGCCGCCACCACTCGCGGCCGCCTCGAAGGGGCCGTGCTGGTCGATCGTGTCCTCGATCGTCAGGACGTGGTCGATCCACTCCTCGACGGCCTCCCGGCCGATCTCGGAGTCGTCCATGTACGACTCGATCCGGCGGGCGTGGTTCTCCAGGGCCGCCGCGGCGTCGACGTTCTCGCGGAACAGCCCGTACCAGCGGTTGTTCGCGAAGAAGTCCGCGTGGGCCTCGACGTGGGTGATCACCGCCTTCTGGTCGGCCATGGAGTTGGACTCCTGGAGGTACGCGTGGGCCGGCTCGTCGTTGATGACGATCTCGAAGGCCTTGCCGAGGCCGTGGCGGGACTGTTTCTCCTGGCGTTCGTACTTCATACCCCAGCGCCAGTGTGGGTACCGCGTCTGGAACCCGTCGTAGGCGATCAGCCCGTTCATCTCACCGTGGGTGACGATCCAGTACGAGACGTCGACGGGGTCGAGCCCGAGTTTCTCCGCGAGTTCTCTGGCGTCCGCCGCAGGGTCGTGCAGCTCCTCGGCGATGCGCTTGCGGTCGCGTCGCGTGGTGTCCATGCTCATGAGTCGGTCTCCTCCGTGTCGAGAATCCCGGCGATCGCGTCGGTGACGTCCCCGGCGCCGGAAACCCGGGCCACGGCCACGTCGTCGGCGTCGCGGAAGTGGGATTCGAGCTCCTCGGCGTGGGTCGCGTTGACGCCGCTGCCCTCCGGGCGCGTCTCGATGTACGCGTGCATGTTCGCCGGGATCTCCTCCATCAGCGGGATCACTCGCTCGTCTGTGTCGTTGGTGGAGTTCTCCGAGTCGCCGGCGGCGAACACGTAGCGGTTCCACTCCGACCAGGGGTACTCCTCGAGCAGTTCGGCCGCGAGCTCGTAGGCGCTCGAGATCTTCGTGCCCCCGCCCGACCGGATGCCGAAGAAGTCGGCGCGGTCGACCTCCCAGGCCTCCGCGTCGTGGGCGACATAGCGGAAGGCCGCGTTGTCGTACTTTCCCTGGAGGTACCAGTCCAGCGGCGTGAACGTCCGCTCGATGAGCTCGCGTTTCTTCTCGCGCATCGAACCCGATACGTCGCGGATGTTCACCACGACGACGTTCTTCTCCTCGCGCTCGACCACCTCGGGGTAGCGGTAGCGCTCGTCCTCACTACGGAAGGGCAGTCGGCGCAGTCCCTCACGGCGCACCCGGCGGGCCGTCGTCGTGTGCTCGACGGACGCCTCCATCGCGTCGATGCTCGGCCACCGATCCCCCTCGTCGGTTTCCTCGTGGGCGTCCTCGATCCAGCCTTTCGAGACGCTGATCTGGTTCGCCCGTGCCCACTCGTAGACGCGCTCGGGACCCCACCCCTCGACGCGGAGCGCCTCCCTGACGTACTCCTCGTCGAAGTCGGTCGCGAGCTTGCGCTTGAGCCCCTCCCGGAAGAAGTACTCGACGTCGAGCGCGCTCCGGGGCCCCGAGCGGGCCATCTCGGTGAAGTCGCCCTCGACTTCCTCGATCACGCGCTTGCCCTTCGGCTCCAGGTCCAGCCCGAGGCGCTCGTCGAGTTCGCGGGCGAACTCCTCGGGATCCATCTCGTAGTAGCCGTGGTCACCGGCCTCATCGCCGGGGTCGCCCTCCTCGTCGCCGTCTCCGGGCTGGGGAGTCGCGTCGACCGGGTCGCCGACGTCCGCGTCGCCCCGGCCGACACCGCCCCGGTCGAGGCGGTCGTACTCGAAGGCCGGCAGGTCGACGATCTTGATGGGGATGCGGATCCGGTCCTGGCCGCTGGGCGCGAGGTCGCCCTGGCTGATGAACTCCGCGAGGTCCTGGCGGCGCCGTTCGCCGACCTCCCTGAATCGCTCGCGGTCGTCCCTCAGTCCCATCGGTGGCTCACCCCGCGTGCCTGGTCCGTGCCGTTCGTGACCCGGAGGACGCCGCTCATGTCCACTCCTCCGCGGCCTCCCGCATGACACGGCGGCTGGTCAGCTCGGCCGATGCCGGGGAGTACCCCCGGTCGGTCAGCCGGTCGATCGTCGCCTCCTTGACGCGCGCGGTCTCGGTTCCCGAGGGGGGGTCAGCCCACTGGCGCGGGTCCAGGTCGTCGAAAGTGCGCCGGACGTCGGCCCAGTCGTTCTCCGCGAGGACCTCCCGCAGGGCCGGCACCGCCGTGAGGTCGACCTCGTCGGCCTCGAAGCCCTCGGTGCGCTGCTCCCAGGCGCGACGGTTCAGCGCGGTCGTGACCTCCTCCCGGCGGAACGTCTCGACCGCCCCGGTCGGGTCGGTCCCGGCGTAGTCGGACTCGGAGAACCGCCCGAGGTGCTCGATCTCGAACACCTTCATGATCAGGGGGTCCGGATCGGCCGGGCCGCGATCCGTGTCGACCTGCTCGCCGGTCGCCCAGGCGGTGACGTGCTCGACGTACTCCGCGACGGTTTCCTCGTCGGGGCGGTGTTCCGCGAGCATCGCGTCGAGGACGTCCACCTCCTGGCGCTCGAGGACGTACTCGCGCACGCCGGCGACGCGGCTCTCGAACTCGCTTCGCTCCGCGTCAGCGAACACCGGGGCCTCCCCCAGCTTCTCGACCATCGCGTCGAGAACGTCCGCCGGGGTGAGCACGTCTCCCACCGGGAAATCCGGGTGGGTCCGGTCGGTCCCCGATCCCAGCAGATCCGCCGTGACGTCCCGCGTGTAGGTCACCGGAATGCCGTGGTCGCCGTCACTCGCGGCGGGGTCGAACGCGAACTCCTCGGCCTCGCGGCGTTCGCCGTCCATCTCGACGTACCCCTGGTCGAACAGGAGCGCCTTCTCGACCAGGTCGATTCCCCCGGGGAGGTCCTCCGAGTCCAGCCGGGTCACGACGTCGTACAGCGCGGCCGCCTCGAGGGCGTGGGGGGCGAACTCCCGCTCGACCGTGCGGTCGCCCTCGTAAACGTCGACCGTGACCGGCGCGCGGATCCGCGCCTCGCGGGCCGCCTCCTCGGTCGTCTCGCCCCTCTCGCCGTCGGTCGACGTCCCGGCGGCCGACTCCCCGTCCGCGTCCGGGTCGGTCCCGATCCACACCGATCGGTCGCCGGTGAGTTCGCGACGCAGGAGTTCGACCTCCAGGCGTAGCTCGGTCAGGTAGCCGATCTCGTGTTTCGTCAGCCGGCGCTTGAGCGCCTTCAGCGGGTCCTTTCCGCCGCGCTCCTCGCCCTGGTTGAGCTGTGCTTCCAGGTCGGGGTTCGAGATGACGATCAGCTGGGTGTCGACGTCCATTCCGATCCCCTTGTCGAGCTTGACGCGGCCCTCGTCGGAGACGTTCAGAAGCTTCCCGAGCAGGTCCGCGTGCTGGGCGGCGTCCTCGATGACCGTGATCCCGGCGTTGCCCTGCGAGAGCACGCCGTCGTAGGAGAACGCCTGGGGGTTCTTGCGGCCACGGGAGTCGAGTTCGCGCAGCATCTCGGGCATCCACGCGCCGACGAGACGCTCCTTCGGGCCGCCGACGTCCTCGGCGTGGAGAACGCCGATCCCCTGGCCGACGTCGACGACGTAGTTGCTCACACGGAGGTGCTGTGGGTCGGTTATCGCCGAGAACAGTTCCGGAACGCCCTGCTCGCGGTACCGCTCCGCGAGCCGGTCGTACGCCTCCCGGGAGAAGGGGTCCAGTTCCGCGTCGATCCGGACCGGGAGACCGTCCGCGGTGTGGTCGTTCAGATCCTCGAGGATCGCCTCCCGGATCCCGGGGGGGAACACCGACAGGGGGTGGGCCTGGACCGGGCTCCGGTGCCAGTCGTCCTCGTCGTCGGCGGGACCATCGCCGTAAGTCAGCCCGCGCTCGCCACCCTCCGCGAGGTTCCACTCGACGGTGTAGCGCTTGCCCGCGGGCGTCTTCGAGAACGCCCGGAGGCCGTTGACGAGACACCGCTTGAGTTCGGACTTCCCGGTCGCGGTTGGACCCGAGAACCAGAGGATCGACTCGTCGTTCCCGCGGGCGTCGGCGATGGACCGCAGGTCCGCGACGAAGTCGTTCAGTACGTCCGTGTTGCCGAGCACCGCGTGCTCGCCGTCGTTCTCGGGGTCGTCGAAGAAGCGGTACCGCTCTTTCTTTTCGCCCTGCTCGATCACCGTCCGGGTGCCGGCCGCCTCGATGGCGGCGAGCAGGTACCGCGAGGCGTGGGCACCGGTCGTCGGCGTCTCGAACAGCCGGTCGAGGTACTCCGACAGCGAGAGGGGCTCCTCGTAGGTGTCTTCGAGGGCGCGGTCGGCGTCCCGAAGGTACGAATGGCCGTCCATCGGGCCTCAGTCCTCCAGTTCGTCCTTCGCGACCGCCGCGCCGGCGAACTCGAGCACCTCCCGGGCGCCGCCCTCGGAGTAGCCCTGTTCCTGGAGAGCCTCGATCCAGGCGCTCTCGGCCTCGCGGTCGGCCTCGTCGCGGGAGACCAGCGCCGAGAAGTTGATGTTGTGTTTCTTGTCCTCCCAGAGCTTGCGCTCCAGGGCGCGGCGCAGGCGCTCGTTGTCCTGTGGATCGAAAGGCTCACCCTCGCGCGCACGGCGTGATACCCAGTTCGACACCTCCTGGCGGAAGTCGTTCTTGCGGTCCTCGGGGATGTCGAGTTTCTCCTCGACGGCCCGGAGGAACTGCTCGTCGGGCTCCTGCTCCTGGCCCGTGAGGTCGTCGGTGACGGTGGCGCCGTCGATGTACGCCATGACGTGGTCCATGTACTTCTCGCCCTGGCTGCGGATCTCCTCGACGTCGTAGGCCAGGGCGTGGCGCACGTCCTCGATTGCGCGCTCGCGGTACTCCTCGCGGACGACCTCCAGGTGGCGGTAGTACTCCTCGAAGGCCTCCTCGGGGATCGAGCCGTGGTTCTCCAGGTTCTCCTCGAGGTACGAGAACGCGGCCAGCGACGAGAGGTACGAGCGGTCGCGGTGCATCGAATCCATGATGGCTTCGGCGATCTCGTCGCCGACGAAACGGGGCGAGACGCCGGACATCCCCTCGCCGATCTCCGCGACCTCCTCCGCCGACTCGCGGAGCTTCCGGACGTCGACCTCCTCGCCGCCGCCGTCGTTGTAGGCCTTGGCCTTCCCCAGCAGGTCGATCGTCGCCTCGGTGGGCTCCTCGATGCGCGTGAGCACCGCGAACAGTCCCGCCATCTACAGCGTGTGGGGCTCGACGTTT
>CAYSJP010000125.1:0-6580 GCA_964431395.1 uncultured Halobacteriales archaeon | reverse complement strand
GATTCGTTCACCGCCGGTCAGGCGAGTCGCGTCTTAGGCCGTCAACACAGCCCTCATAATGACTCGTGTAGGCAATTACCGTATCGACCGCCCGACGCGGGCGGTCGGAGCGGTAACACGCTACACGAGTCATTATCAGAGAGTACGTTCGGGAACGTGTTGGCCGTGTGGGCAGGTGTCTGGCCGTGGGCGGACGAACACACGGAGAGGGAGCACGCTGCTGTCGCCGGGTGTTCTCGGACCGTCACTCCGACGTCGAGCCGTCGGTATCGTGGTCCGGCGGTCGCCGTGACAGCTGATCGAATCGCGACTGCGCTCTATCCGTGCGATCCTCCGTTGCTGCAGGGTCGTACCGGGCCGCGACGAGATCCTCGTCCCGAACCTCGATCTCGAGCACGGCATCCGCCTGTCGGGCCTCGGCGGGGAGTTCGCCCACGGAGACGAGTAGTTCGTGGCGCTGCTCGTCCGTCGTGACTTCCACGGCGGCCAGTCCGTCCTCGATGCGATCGACCACCGCTGTGTACGTTCCATCCGGAATCATCCGTACGTCTCCTCCAGGATGACCGTCCCGTCCGGGGTGGTCACCGTGATTGTATCGCCGCCGTTGTTCCAGATGGGCGACCCCGAACCCCAGTACAGATCGGTTTCCGTGTCGGTTCCCGACCCCGTGTGTACCGTTAGCGTCGCGCCAGGCTCCAGGGTGACGCCCTCCGGCACCGTGTAGGTGCGCCCGGCAGCGTCGGAGATCGTGTGTCCCCGGAGGTCGAGTACCTCATTGCCCGTGTTCGTGAACACGATGTACTCGTCGTTCAGGTTCTCCGAGTCGGCGCCCTCGGCATCGGCGTGTACCGTCTCGAGGGCCAGCACTCCAGTCGGAGTCCCGCCGTCAGTAACCGTCGTCACGGGCGGGTCGGTCGTCACTTCGCCGACCCCGTCGAGTGTGACCCGGTGTTCGACGGGCCCGGTCGTCCCCGGCGAGACCGGGTCGGCGTCCCGGAGTCCCTGTGGAGCAGTCGGGGCCTCCCGTTGGGTTCGGACGCTAACCCGGTCCCCATCACTCACCAGAACGGTGTGGCCGTGTGTGGCCGTCCAGAACGTGGTCGTCGATTCCAGTCGGTTCAGGGTATCCTCGTCGGGATGGCCGTACTGGGAGTCATAGGCACTGGAGATAACCACTGCCCGGGGATCCACGGCTTCCAGCAGGCCGTCGCCGGTGGAGGACTTGCTCCCGTGGTGGCCGGCCTTCAGGACTGTCGCGTTCAACGCCCCGCCGTACTCCGAAACCAGCTGTGCTTCCTGATCGCCCTCGGCGTCACCGGTGAACAGGAAACTCGTCTCCCCGTACGTGAGTTTGGTGACGATGCTGTTCTCGTTGCGCGCCTCGTTTTCGATGTATGGGTCGGGTGGCCCCATGAGCTGCACGTCGACGCCCTCGAAGGGAATCTGATCGCCCGCCCGCGTCTCGTAGAGGGTCACGCCGTGCTCCTCGACGGCATCGAGATAAGACGTGTAGGTCAGGGTACTGGCGGCGATTCCCGGATCGTAGACCGCGCCGATGCCATCCGCCTCGGTTTCGTAGTACTCGATGACTGCGGCGTTCCCGCCGATGTGGTCGGCGTCATTGTGGGAGACGATCAAGTGATCGAGGCGGTCGATGTCGTGGCGCTGGAGATACTGTAGAACGTACTCGCCGTCATCCTGGAAGTGCCCGGTGTCGATCAACATCGTCTCGCCCGTCGGGCCGACCAGAAGTGTGGAAACGGACTGCCCGACGTTGATGAAGTGTACGCTGAGGGTTCCATTTGTGTCGGCGGGCGTGGGTGCCGCGGTCGTCGTCGTGGGTGTGGACGTCGGTCCGGAGGCCTCGGTGGTCGGGTCCCCAACGCCACCGCCCCCACAGCCGGCAAGAACGACGAGAACGACGACGGCGAGGGTCGGGGCGGAACGCATGCGATCGCGCTCAGTTGTGACCCGACCGGTAAGGATCTGTGCATTCGTCCTGACTGTTCTCGGCGTTCACCGGTGATCGCGGCCCCCGATGGCGGCGATCATCGGCACAGCTACACCGATCATCAAACGGTAAACAGCTCGTTCTCCCCGGGCACCTCGAACACGCCCAGGCGCGCCCCGGCGTCGAGCCAGGCGTGTCCGTACGAGAACGCCGCGAGCGCGTTCACCGGGTCGTCGGACTCCCGGAAGTGCCGGCCGTCCGCGAGGTACGACTCCGCCATCTCGCCGTACTCCTCGGCGGTGGTCCGGAGAGGGGTTCCCTCGGGAACCGCGATCGTCGCTTCGGCGAGTGCCTCCGCGAGCAGCGCCTCGTAGCGGTCGGTCTTCTCCTCGAGTTCCGCGGGCATGACCGAGTCCGGGTCCGCCACGGGCCTAACACTGTCGGCCCGGCGATCCCGACGGTCCTCTCACTACGGCGGTCAGTATCACTCCTCCGCGCCCCGTCTGATCCGGAGCTCTGCGGCCTCCAGCGCCCCCTCGCGGTCGAACCCCGCGGCGATCGATTCGAGTGCTCCCTCCGACGCGTCCCTCAGCTCCCGGGCGTGGCGCGTGACGTTCGGCACCGCCCGCACGATGTTGTCGACGATCGGGATCGCCGCCGTCCGGGGCGACCGCGAGAGGGGGTTCAGGTCGATCACGATCTCCGTCTTTCCCATCTCCGCGAGGGCCTCGGCGCGGTCGCCGTCCTCCAGGGGGACGAGCACGACGTCGGCGTCGTAGATGCCGTCGGCGTCGACGGTCCCGCGGCCGTGATCGAGACCCGGAATCCGGGCGTCGGCGGTCAGGCCCTTCACCTCCTCGGCGCCGTGCTCGCGCAGGTGGTCGGCGATGGCCGCGACGCGCTCCTCGGTCCGGTTGAACAGGTTGACCTCGATACCCGCGTCCACGACTCCGGCGAGTTCGACGATCTCCCCGGGCACGAGCGCGGCGACGTTGCCGTTCACCGAGAGCACCGGGTGCTCCGCGAGCAGGAGCCGAGCGGCGGCGGCGCGGGCGGCCCGGTCGGCGCTCTCGATCGTCTCCTCGCCGAGCAGGTAGTCGAAGGCGCTGCCCCGTCCCTCCGCGTGCATCCCCTGGAGGTGGGTGATCCCCTTTCGGACGCCCTCCTCGATCCGGTGGCGCGTGAGCAGATCGGTGTACCGGGGGTGGTCCTCGGGTATCTCGGACTCGTCGTCGACCTCCGGTGGGGCGACATCGTCGCTCATGCATCGGGATCGATCGGGCGCGATCAAAAGTGGGACGATCCGGGCGTGCCCAGGTCACCCCCGCCTCCGCTAGGCGCACGTCACGACCGGGTAGATCCGGCAGGCAGTCGCGTCGTATCCCGCGTCCGTGAGCCCGGACCCGAGCGCGACGACCGTCCGGCCGAGCATGGCCATCGTCGCCTCGCCGCCCGCTTCGCCGACGTCCTCGATGGCCGTCGCCGCCTCGGGCACCAGCAGGTCCGCATCCCAGGCGAACTCCCGGCCGAGCGAGAACAGTCGCGGGAGCGTCGGGCGCTCCTGAAGCGCGGACAGTGCCTCCTCGCCCGCCTTCGAGAGGCGCTCGGTCCCCTCGGAGATGACGTCGGCCGTCGAGAGCTCGCCGAAGGAGGCGTACTCGATCCAGGCCGACTCGGCAACGCCATCGAGGGTGCCGTGTTCGGGTGCGCCCGGTTCCAGCCGGATCGGGACACCCCCGCGGGCCTGTGCCACCACGTCGCCGAGTCCGGTTCCCGCCTCCACCTCCGCGACGTGGGCGGTCCGTATCAGCTCGTTTTCCGTGTACTCACGGTGCGCCGCGCGGTTCGCCGCGAGCGCGGTGCCCAGTGCCGCCCCCCCCGAGACGCCGAACCCGGCTCCGATCGGAAGGTCCGTCGCGATTTCGACGCGGGCAGTGACGTCCATGGCATCGAGCACGCGCTCGACTGGCGGGACGTCCGTGACCGCTCCGTCGAGACGGATCCGGGTGTCGTCGGCCGGTTCTGCGCCGACGGTGACCCCATCCGAGAGCGTGATCCCGGCGCCCCGGGACCCGGTCTTCGCCGGGTCCTCGTGGCGGTGGACGCTGAAGAACGCCGTGGCGTGGCCCGGGACGAACGCGCTGGCCTCCTTGCTCCGCGTCACTGCGTCGCGTCCCCCGCTCATGCTCGTGGTTTCGCGTCCCCGGCGGTTTAACAGTTCGTGATCGGGGGCTCGCGATTAATCACCCCCGCCGACCGCGTCCCAAGCAGCACGGCCCGTCGCCTACGGCGACAGCCGCTGTCGGTCTCTCGGGAACAACACCCCTTCCCGGATGTTCTCCAGATCGAGCATCGTCATGAGCAGGCGTTCGGCACCCAGCCCCCAGCCGGCGTGGGGCGGCATGCCGTATTTGAACATCTTCGTGTAGTACCCGAACTGTCCCGGATCCAGGCCCTGCTGTTCGAACCCCTCGACGAGGTGGTCGTAGCGGTGTTCGCGCTGCCCACCCGAAACCAGCTCCATCCGCGGGTGGTTCAGATCGAACCCCGTCGACACCTCCGGCTCGTCGTCGTGGTCCTTGATGTAGAAGGGCTTGACCTCGCTGGGCCAGTCGGTGATGAAGAAGTGCCCGCCCACGTCGTCACCGAGGGCGCGCTCGGCCTCGGTGGAGAGGTCGTCGCCCCACACGAGCACGTCGTCGATCGCGCCGGTCGCGTTGACACGCTCCAGCGCCTCCTGGTACGTGAGCCGGGGGAACGCCCCCTCGGGTGCCTCGAACCCCTCGGCGACGCCGAGCGTCTCCAACTGTGCCTCGCAGTTCTCCGCGACCCCCTCGTAGGCCGCTTTGACGACGTGCTCGCAGGCGTCCATCGCCTCCGTGTGGTCGTAGAAGGCGGACTCGAAGTCGATGGAGGTCGCCTCGTTGAGGTGCCGGGGCGTGTTGTGCTCCTCCGCCCGGAAGATCGGGCCGATCTCGAAAACCCGCTCCAGACCGGAGCCGACCATCAGCTGTTTGAACAGCTGTGGCGACTGGTTCATGAACGCCTCCCGCCCGAAGTAGGTGATCGGGAACAGTTCGGTGCCACCCTCGGTGCCCGTGGCGACGATCTTCGGCGTGTTGATCTCGGTGCATCCGAGCTCGCGGAACGCCTCCCGAACCGACCGGAGGAGTTCGGCCCGCACCTCGAAGATCGCTTTCGCCTCCGGGCGACGCAGGTCCATTGTTCGGTTATCAAGCCGCGTCGAAAGTTCGGCGTCGACTTTCCCCGAGGGATCCAGGGGGAGTTCGGGGTCGGCACCGGCGATCACCTCGAGCGAGTCGGGCGTTATTTCGACGCCCGTCGGGGCGCGCTCCTCCGCCTCGACGTCGCCGGTCACCGAGACGACACTTTCACGGTGGACGTCGAGTCCGGTCTCGACGAGATCCTCCGGTAGCGTGTCCTTCTCGAACTTCACTTGAATCTTCCCGGTCGTGTCCCGGAGTATGAGGAATGCGATGCCACCCAGATCACGGATCTCGTGGACCCAGCCGGCGACCCGGACGGTGTCGCCCGGCTCGGCGTCCGCGGTGTATGTCCGATCGTCCATACGACCGGTTCTCGCGGCCGCGTCTTAAGAACCGCCTTTCCGTATCGCCCGCTCGTGTGTCTGTCAGAGTGGGTGTGTCTGTTTACGGCCGCTCTGCTTCAACGCTGGCGTGAGCCTCCTTCGCCCCTCGGACCGTCTCGGCGACCGCGTCACAGCCCTCCTCGTGGATCAGGTCGCCGACGACGATCACGTCGGCGTGTTCGGCCATGGTGTACGCCGAGTCGTAATCGTGGACGCCGCCGCCATAAAAGAGGGTCGTCTCCTCCAAGACGTCGGCCGCGGCCGCGACTTTTTCTGGATCGCCGAAGGTGCCGGAGTACTCGATATACACAATCTCCTGGCCGAACATCCGCTCGGCGACTTTCGCGTAGGCTGCGACGTCTGCCGGGGACTGCTCGCAGTCTGACTCCGTGACTTGCGCGGCGCTGGCCTCGGGATTGAGGATGATGTACGCCTCTGTGGTCGTCTTCTCCCAGTTCACGTCGTCGATACGCGCCCACTCCTTGTGAGCCTCGATCATCCAGAAGGGATCGCCGGCGTTCAGCACCATCGGAACCAGGTACCCATCGAGCGCGTCGTCTTCGACGACGACGGCGGGATTGTTGGGCTCTTGGAACAGTGCCACGTCGTGTTTCGCGCAGGCGTCAATCACCGCTTGGGTTTTGTCGGCGGTGATGTCGAGGGTTCCGCCGACCTCGATGGCGTCCGTCCCGGTCCGGCAGACGTCCTCGAAGGTTTCCCCATCCACGAGGTCCTTATCCGGGTCAAGTTTGAGCAGGTGATCCCACTCCTGCCATCGCCGACTCATATCACCCTTATCAGATGCGGAGGGCAAAACCCCTTCGGAAGGCGGGTCACTGGGGTGACCGACACGGATCACGTTATCGCCAGCGTGAACCGGACGGCGATGAACAACGACGCCATCCCGAACACGTCGCCAGCGGTCGTCACCGCCGGACCGACGAGGTCGTCAGGATTCATCCCTCGCCGGAACCCGGTGAACACGACGGTGATGATCACGACGATGAGCGCGAGCCCCG
>CAYSJP010000124.1:0-6746 GCA_964431395.1 uncultured Halobacteriales archaeon | reverse complement strand
CGCTCGCCGTCGACCACGAGGACGACCCCGCCGTCCACGCGGGCGCCGCGATCGGCGAGCGTCTCCGGGTCGTCGACGAACGCGTCAGCGAGGTAGAGTGCCACGTCGTCGGGGCGGTCGCCGGCGAGGAACGCCGCCAGCGCGTCGGTCATGAGTCCTCGTGGCACCGGGTCATGTATCGAGATCGCGGGCGATGTCCTGCAGGTCGCTTGCGGGGCCCTGTCGCACCTCGTACACCGCCGTCTCCCCGGGTGCGCGCAGGCCGAACTGCTCGCCCGGGACCACGACATCGAGGAGGACGGACCGACCGAAATCGATCCCGCGGTCCTCGACCCACTCCGCGAGGTGATCGGTGCCGTCGCGCTCCCGGGCGCGGCGCGGGTTCGCGTACGCCCCCCTGAGGGCGGCCGTTCCGGACCCACCCACGACCGGCGCGTGGTACTCCGATCCGTCGATGGTGACGCGGGCGGTATCGGGGGGAAGTTCGTCGGCGCGGTCGGCCGGGAGGCGCACCTCCGGGCGGCGCGTGCCGCCGCTGCGAGCGACCGTCGCACGGATCGTCTCGACGGCCGACCCGTCGCTCCGGATGCGTTCGGTCACGGTCGAGTGCCTACTCGTCCTCGTTCCCGTCGGCGTCGTCAGCCGTCTCCTCCCCGCCGGAGTCGTCGTCCGGCTCCTCGTGGCCGAGGGCGACCGGGACGGACTGGTCACCGTGTTCGGAGACGGTCGCGTTGATCTGGACGACCTCCTCGGTGACCTCCCGGCCCCGGACGGTGACGCGCCGGCGTTCCCCGTCACGGTCCGGCTGGTACCCCGTCGAGCGCTCCGCGAGCATGATCTCGGTGAGGCTCGCTCCGGCGACGTCCTCGCGCATCGGGCGGCCGGCCTCGTCCGAGCCGCCGGTCAACTCCAGGGTGAAGCCGTCGAGACCGACCGCGGAGCCGTCGACTTCCCCGCCGAGCTCTTTCCCGATGAAGCGGTTCGCGGCCTGGCCATCGACGTCGAACTGGTAGCTGTCGCCGGAGTCGGGATCGCCGACGACGACCTGAAACGTGGGCATGGCTTTTCGGAGTCGGGCGCCACGCAAAAGCCCATCGAACCGCCGTCTGTACGGTGTTCGGGACGCTCGTCCGGGACCGAAGCCCTCAAGCGCGATCCGTCGCCAACTGCCGAACGTCGGATGAATCGCGAACTGCTCGAGGTCCGCCTCGACCGGGCCTTCGAGGCGCCCCGAGAGGCGCGCCGCGTCGTGGTCCGGCAGGCGGTGGACCTGCACGACTCCGGGCGCTACGCGGAGACACACGACGTCGAACTCACCGTGGATCGCGTGCTCGAGGAGCTCGGCGAGGCGCCCGAGGATCACGGACTGGTCGACCGCTGGAACTGGTGGATCGGGGCGCTCGAGCTGGCCCACACGGAGTACGACCGGTTCCGGATCCGCGCCTGGCAGCGCGACTGATAATGACTGGTGTAGGCAATTACCGTGTCGACCGCCCGACGGGCGGGCGGAGCGGTAACACGCTACACTAATCATTATACTGTCGGACAGAACGTTTGATACTCTCCGCCGGGGACCGTCCCCAGCGGAATGTATCACTGCTTCTGTCCGACAGTATATGAGCCGGCTCGCCCGGGCGGGATCCGTGGTTTTTCCTCCGTCGGGCTCGTCGTGAGGCCAGACGCGCCCGCTTCGGGCACGCCGGAGAACTGACCCACGTGACCGACGACCCGACCCACCCACCCGGGGCCGCCCCCGGTCCCACGCCGCGACCGAATGCCCTCCCCCGAAGAGATACATGCCGCGACTGCTGACAGCGCTCGTCGTGGTCCTGCTCGCGGCGGTCGTGACCGCGCCGATCGCGGGCATCGTCCCCGCGACGGCGGAGACCCCGACGAACACGCCCGAACCGGACGGACCTCTCGAGCCGGGCGACCAGCTCCAGAGCGTCGTCGGCGTCGGTGAAGCCGAGGTCGGCGGCGACATCGAGGAGCGCGCCTTCGCCCTCGCCTTCACCGACGCCGAGACCAATTCCTCGAAGGCCGCCGCCGTGGGCGAACGGGCCACGTCCCTCGCGAACCGGATCGACCGCCTCGAGGGCCGCAGGGACGACCTCCGCGCGGCGCGGGACGACGGGACGATCGACGAAAGCGAGTTTCGGGCCCGAATGGCAGTTCTCGCGGCACGGGCCGAGACTGCACGACGGCTCGCGGGGAGCACGGCGAACGCGACGCGCAAACTCCCCGCAGCGGCGCTCCGACAACAGGACGTCGATCCCGCATCCGTTCGGTCGCTGGGACGGCGGGCGTCGAACCTCACCGGGCCGGAACTCGCCCGGGCCGCGCGCTCGATCGGCGGGAACGGCGTCGGCAGGCGGATCGAGGGTGCCAACCGGCCAAACGTTACCGGACCCCCGCCCGGCGTGCCGGGTGGCGGGAACGGACCGCCCGACCGGGGCAACGGAACCGATCACCCCGGCGGCGGTGACGGGCCACCCGACGATGACGACCAGGGCGGGCCGCCGGACGACGATGACGGCCCCGGCGGGTTCGTACTCCCACCCGGAGCACTCCAGTCGTTCGAGGGCGGATCCGGTCCCCTCGCGGTAACCGATGACGAGGAGGGCGTGCCGCTGTTCACGGTCGGCCTCAGGCCCGACGCACCGGCGAGGGTGACCCTCCAGCTCACGTTCGACCTCACGGGGGACACCGACCGCCGCGCCTTCGAGACGCTCCAGGAGGACCGGAGTGCGCGCGCCGACGTCCGGGACCGGTTCCAGAATCGCATGCAGTCGGTCGCGGACAACACCGAGCGCCGCGTCGACAGGAACATGACCGTCTCGGACGCCGATATTTCGCTCGCGACGAGCGACGACGGCGACACCGGGGTCGTGACGCTGTCGATCGTCTGGGCCGAGATCGCGGGGCGGGCGGGGGACGACGCCGAGCCGAACCTCGTCATCACCGAACCGTTCGCGAGCGGGTTCACGCCGAGCCGGGAGTTCACCGTCCGTGTCCTCGCGCCCGACAACTACCGGCTGACGCGGGTCACGCCCGACCCGATGCGCCAAAGCGGGACGAGCGCCGCCTGGGCGGCCGGGACGAGCCTCGATGAGTTCCTGCTGGAGTTCACTCCCAGGAACGGCACGCCGCTGCCGCCGACCGAAATCGAGGAGTTCGAGCCCTCCTCGCCGACCGTGACGACTGAGACTGGTGACGGTCTCTCGAGTGCGATGCTCTCGATCGGCGTGGTCATCGCGGTCGCGGTCGCGATCGGCGGCTACGTCGCCTGGCGGCGTCGCGAGACGGGTTAGTCGTCGCCAGCGGTGGGATCCGACCCCGGGGCCCCGCTTCCCGTGTCGTCGACCGCGGTTTCGTCGGTGATCGGCACCGGCGGCACCGGGGGCTCCCGTTCCGTCGACGAGCCGAACACCCGGTCGAGCAACTCCGGGAGAACGATCCGGTTGAACCGGACGGCGATCACCAGGAGTATTGGGCCGAAGAAGATGCCGTACCACCCAAACAGGAGCGGCCCGAGGAGGTACGCGAACATCACGGTCCCCATGTGGAGGTCGCGAGCGGAGACGTACGGGCGCAACACGATGTCGGGGATCACGTCGACGACGAAGAAGGCGACCGCCGCGAACGTGGCGGGAAACCACAGCGTCTCCACCCCGCCGGAAGTGAGCGACACTCCGAGGATGTACACCGCCACGGGGACGTACACGAGTTTCATGCCCACCATCGGGATCAGGCTCGCCGCTCCCGAGAGCAACCCGATCAGGGTCGGGTAGGGGACCGACAGGCCGGCCGGGGAGACGAAGTTGACCGCGTTGTACGTCACCGCGGCGATCACCCCCGTGATCAGGGCGTTCAGGATGTTGCCGAAGAAGACCTGGTGGAAGTCGTGGTCGACGGCGTCCATGAACTCCTCGAGCAGCCCCGCCTCGTCGCCGAACCGGTCGCGCGCCCAGTGGGAGAACTGCTGGTCGTCACGGAGGAGGTAGAAGGCGAGCCCGATCATGATGAACCCGTGCAGGATACCGGTGCCGACCATCCCCACCGCGGTCAGGACGCCCGCACTCTCGATCGTGTCCGTGATCCCGGGTAACTCCTGGACGAGCTCCCGCGGCGACGTCAGTAGATCGACGTACGACGTCGCGTAGATGTCGGCTCTCGTCTGCCCGGCGACGGTGTTGAGCTGGTTCTGGCTGAGAAAGGACTGCACCTCGCTCACGGCGATCAGGAGAGTGAATCCGGAAAGCAACAACAGGGGGAGCGCGAGCAGGAACAGGGACACGCCGGCCGCGAGGCTCGGCGGCCGGACGTACTGTTGCACTCGCCGGTACACCGGCCGGGTGGCGTAGTAGATGAACACCGCGAAGACGAACGTGCCGATGTAGGAGTAGAAGACGAACGCGAACACGCCGACGACGAACAGCCCGAGCAGGACCCACCCGAGGTCGTCCCGGTCGACCCACTGGATCGGGTTGGGTGCGTCTTCCCTACTGGGCAGTCGTTCGCGCATACCATGTGTATGGATGCTCTGCCCGTTTTAATCCACGGTTCGTGCCGATCGGGTGCCCGGCGTCGGGGGGCGAGACCGACGGAGGCAAGACGAATCGGCACCTAGCGGGGATCGATGGAAATACGTTTTCTCGGCGGCGCCGGCGAGGTCGGGCGGAGCGCGATCCTCGTCAACGACTCCCTTCTCCTGGATTACGGGATGCTGACCGGCAACCCGCCACGGTTCCCGATCGAAGACCCCGACCCGGACGCGGTCGTGGTGTCACACGGCCACCTCGACCACGTCGGCGCCGTCCCCGCCCTGCTCTCGGGCGACGCCCGGCCGCCGATCCACTGGACGCCGCCGACCTACCGGCTGGCGCTCCTTCTCGCGCGGGACACGCTCCGCCTGCAGGGCGGGCGCTACGACTGCCCGTTCACCGGGGAGGAGATCAAACGCGTCACCCAGGTGTCGACCCCCCACGGGTACCGCGAGCCATTCGAGGCGGCGGGCCACGAGGTCAGCTTTTTCGACGCCGGCCACATCCCCGGGAGCGCACACGTCCTGATCGACGACGGGGAGACGCGGTTGCTTTACACCGCGGACTTTCACACCGCCGACCAGCGCATCGTTGCGGGCACCACCGCGCGCCCCGACGCCGACGTCGTGCTAACGGAGAGCACCTACGCCGACACGGACCACGACGACCGGGCGGCCACCGAGCGGGCGTTCGTCGACAGCCTCCGGACGACGGTCTGGGAAGGCGGAACCGTCGTCGTGCCGGCCTTCGCGATCGGGCGGACACAGGAGGTCATGCTCATCTGTGAACGCCACGACCTGGACTGTTACGTCGACGGGATGGGGACGCGGGTGCTCGATATCCTGCAGCGCAACCCCGAGCACGTGCGCGATCCGGACGCGCTCCGGCGCGCGAAGTCGAACGCCCGGTTCGTGGACGGGCGCGACGGCCAGCGCGAGCGCATCGCGGCGTCGAACACCGTGATCGTCACCACCAGCGGGATGCTGTCGGGTGGCCCGGCGATGACGTACGTCCCCGAGATCCGGACCGATCCGGTGAACAAGATCGCCCTGACGGGCTACCAGGTCGAGGGGACGCCCGGGCGGGAACTGGTCGAGACCGGGCGGGCGGAGATCGACGGCCGGGTCATGCCCGTCGCGGCGCAGGTCGAGCAGTACGATTTTTCCGCCCACGCCGACGCCGGCGAGCTGCGGTCCTTTCTCTCGGCATACGGGGACACGCGCATCCTCGTCAACCACGGCGACGACTGCGCGGGGTTCGCGGCGGCGCTCCGTGAGGCGGGGATGGACGCCTCCGCGCCGGAGCTCGGCGAGACGGTCGAGACGTAGCCCGGCCCCACGGGCCGGTCGGGAGGCGGGTTTCACGCCGGCTCGGACGCGGACCGTCCCGCTCCCGTCCAACAGCTACTATACGCCCGGGCCCGATACCACGGTACGATGGCAGACGACGGAGCCGACATCCCGACCGATCGCCGGTCGCCGGTCGGGGAGCCGGTCATCCGCGGCGACGAGACGATCACCGGACAGAGCCCCGAGGAGGCAAAGCGCTTCGATCCGGCGGACCCCGAGAGCGTCGCCGAGGCGGTCGAGACGGTGCGGTCGTTCGCGACGGAGACGGGCGCGGACGCCGACAACGTGTTCGTGCTGCGCGGCGCGGCCGCGTGTGCCGCCCTCGTTCGCGCGGAGGCGTCCTACAAGGCCGCCGCGGAACGCGCCGGCCCGGAGGTGACGGTCAGCTTCATCCGGAAGTGGGCCCGGGTCCACGACCTGCCGCGAGCGATCCGGGTCCACGTCGCGCGGGGGGAGATCGCGCCCACCGCCGCCAAGCACATCGCCCGGGTCGGCGGCGGGGCGCGTTACCGGCTCGCCTGGGCGGTTCTCGACTCCGGTCTCACCGTCCGGGAGGTCCGGGAGATCGCGAGCGACATCAACAACGGCGCCACGATCGAGACAGCCCTGGAGCGCAGCGGCGTGACGCCCGGGGAGATTCAGGTGACGCTCCCCCCGGCGACGTACCGGGAGTTGCGCCAGCGGGCGGCGCTCGCGGACCGGAGCATCGACGACATCGTCGGCGAGGCGCTCCGGGCGTGGTTCGAGCGATAGCCGACTCGTAACCGTTTAGAGGGGAGCGACCCAACGTTAGCGTGAGGGCCGATAGCTCAGTCCGGCAGAGCGTCTGGCTTTTAACACGCTCGCTCCGGCG
>CAYSJP010000123.1:0-6808 GCA_964431395.1 uncultured Halobacteriales archaeon | reverse complement strand
AGGAGCCCCTGATACGGATCGTCATCGGCGCCGCGATCATCGCCATCGCCCGCGAGATCATCAGCTTCCGCGTCAGCGGATTCGAAACGCCGGGGGACGCTCTGACCGCCGCCAGCGCGTTCGCGGTGCTCCTCGTCGCGCTCGTTCTGGCGTACCTGGCCGTGTGGCGGATCGACCCCGAGATCGCCGGATCCGACTGACACTGACCGTCGCGTCCCGTGAACGCGGATCGTCGCGGCTGCGAGGCGCGTGACGGAACGCTCGCCCGGCGTTCCACACGGTATAAGTCGGGTGGGCATATACGGGACAGTATGACACGACGGGACGAGCCGAGGTGGAACCGATGAGCGAGCGCCCCGAGATGTTCCAGGGCGTCGATACGATCTGGATGGACGGCGAGTTCGTCGACTGGGAGGACGCGCAGGTGCACGTCCTCACCCACGCGCTGCACTACGGCACCGGCGTTTTCGAGGGCGTGCGGTGTTACGACACGGCCGACGGCCCCGCGATCTTCCGGTGGGACGCCCACCTCGATCGGTTCTTCCAGTCCGGCCAGGTGTACGACATCGAGATGCCCTTCGACCGCGAGGAGATCACCGAGGCCACCCTCGAACTCATCCGCCGCCAGGATCTGGCCTCCTGTTACATCCGGCCGATCGCCTTCTACGGCTACGAGAAGCTCGGCCTCAGCCCCGAGGACATCCCCGTCCGCGTCTCCATCGCCTGCTGGCCCTGGGGCGCGTACCTCGGCGAGGAGGCCCTGGAGGAGGGCGTCGCGGTGAAGGTCTCCTCCTGGCGGAAGTACGCCTCCAGCCAGATCCCGACCAACGCCAAGACCACGGGCCCGTACGTCAACAGCGTGCTCGCGGGCGAGGAGGCCCGTCGGAACGGGTTCACCGAGGCGCTCGTCCTCAACAAGGAAGGCAACGTCGCCGAGGGCCCCGGCGAGAACCTGTTTCTCGTCCGGGACGGCGAGATCCACACGCCCGGCCTCTCGGAGGGGATCCTCGATGGCATCACCCGTGACAGCGTCATGACGATCGCCGAGGACCTCGGCTACACGGTCCACGACGCCGAGACGATCAGCCGCGGGGAGCTGTACACTGCCGACGAACTGTTCTTCACCGGGACCGCCGCGGAGGTCACCCCGATCCGCCAGGTCGACAACGTCGAGATCGGCGCGGGGACGAAGGGTCCGGTGACCGACGACGTCCAGTCGACGTTCTTCGACGCCGTCGAGGACGGCGTCGGCGACTACGAGGAGTGGTTCACCCACGTCTGATACTGAACGTGGGCCGGGGCGTCCCGGCCTCCCAAAGGCCTAACGCGGCGCCGACCGATGTCACGAGCATGACCGAGGACGCGCTCAGGCGTGCCGCCGAAACCGCGATCGACCAGTGTCTCGCCGTCCAGCCGGGGGAGAGCTGTGCCGTGATCACCGACGACAGGCGCCGCCCGATCGGCGAGTCGCTCTACGACGTCGCGAGCGAACGAACCGACGACGCCGTGCTCGTCCGGTATCCGCCGGGCGACCAGCACGGCGCCGAACCGCCAGCGCCAGTCGCGGCCGCCATGTACGAGGCCGACGTGTTCGTCGCGCCGACCACCAAGAGCCTCACCCACACCCTCGCGCGCTCGGAGGCCACCGACGACGGCGCCCGCGGTGCCACCATGCCGGGCATCACGGAGGAGGTGATGATCCGGGGGCTCGACGCCGACTACGACGCCATCGCCGAGGGCTGTGCGAGCCTGCTAGAGCAGGTCGAAGACGCCACGGAGATCCGGGTCACCACCCCACAGGGGACCGACATCACCTTCGAGCCGGGCGACCGGGCCTGGCGGGACGACGTCGGCCTCAACCACGACCCCGGCGAGTTCTCGAACCTGCCGGCCGGCGAGGTGTTCGTGAGTCCGACCGACGCGAACGGAACCTACGTCGTCGACGGGACGATGATGCCCCACGGCCGACTCGACCCCGGAACGCGTCTCGAGTTCGAGGTCGCCGAGGGGTTCGTCACCGACATCTCCGACGACGCGATCCGGGGTCAGGTCGAGGAGGCGAGCGAGGACGTCGGCCGCGACGCGTACAACCTCGCGGAACTCGGTATCGGCGCGAACGTCGGCGTCACCGAACTGGTGGGGTCGGTCCTGCTCGACGAGAAGGCCGGCGGCACCGTCCACATCGCCATCGGGGACGACCACGGCTTCGGCGGCGACGTCGAGGCACCGCTGCACCTCGATGGCATCCTCACCGACCCGACGGTGTACGCCGACGGCGAGGTGGTCGAGCTCCCGCGGCCGGCCTGAACGCCGTCCACCGGTTTTTCTACCCCAGTGTCGTCCCGAATCCTTTCGGAGACTCCCGGTCAGTTGCCCGCTTCGCCCCGGTAAACCGTATACCGGTGTATCGAACGGGTCCCGGCGTCGCGCGATCAACGCCGTCACACCCACAGGAGGCTCACGAGCAGCCAGCTGACCCCCACGAGGGCAGTCCCGCCCGCCTGCGTCGGCGTCCGCCCGACCGGCGGGTTCCGGAAGAGGAGTTCGACGAGCACCCCCGTCGCGAGCAGGCTTCCGGCAGCGAGCCCCTGGTAGGTCGCCACCGCCCCGTGGAGGCTCGCCACCACACCGAGCCCGATCGCGCCCGGGATCGCGAGGAGGAGCGCGTCGTAGTAGTCGATCATTCTACGTGGAACTCCGTGTTCGTCGCCTAAGCTGATTACGCCGCTTTTCGGCCGGTGGGAATCCGCCCGCCGTCCACCGTTCGCTGGAGAGCCCGGGTTTTGCCGCCCGGCCGCCATTCGATATACCGCCATACCATTTACCGAGGCGTTCGCCGGGCCGAACGAACCGACGATCCACGGCAGGCGCCGTGTTCGCGGGCCCGGACGAACCGACGATCCACGGCGGGCGCCGTGTTCGCCGCCCGGGCGCCCGGAGTCCGCGTCGGTGTGTGGGTGCGCCGGTGTGTTTTTGCCCGTGCTGGCGGTACCGGGCGTATGGACCCGGATCTGGACCGGTTCGAGTCGCGCCGCTCGACCGTCTACGCGCCGAACGGGATCGTCGCCACCAGCCAGCCGCTGGCCGCCCGCGCCGGCGTCTCGACCCTCGAATCGGGCGGCAACGCCTTCGACGCGGCGGTGGCGACCGCCGCCGCCCTGAACGTCGTCGAGCCCACCTCGACGGGCCTGGGTGGTGACGTCTTCGCGCTGTACCGCACCGCCGACGGCGAAGTCGGCGGCCTCCGCTCCTGTGGCGGCGCCCCCGCCGACGCGACGCTCGACGCCGTCCGGGAGGCGGTCTCCCGCGAACGCGGGGTCAGCACCGATCGGGTGTCGATGCCCTTCGAGGGCCCTCACACCGTCACCGTTCCGGGGACCGCCCGGGGCTGGGAGGCGACCGTCGAACGGTTCGGCCGTCGCTCGCTTGCGGAGGCCCTGCAACCGGCCATCGAGTACGCCCGCGAGGGGTACCCCGTCACCGAGGTAGTCGCCGCCCATTGGGAGCACGCCGAGGACCTGTTCACCGACGAGCACGCCCGCGAGGCGTTCCTCCCCGAGGATCGCCCGCCCCGTGTCGGCGAGACCGTCTCGCTACCCCGGCTGGGCGACTCGCTCGCCCTGATCGCCCGGGAGGGCGCCGACGTCGTCTACGAGGGCGGGATCGCCGACGCGATCGTCGATGAGGTACAGGGAAAGGGCGGGTTCCTCTCCCGGTCCGATCTGGCGGGCTTCGAGCCGGAGTTCGTCGACCCCGTCAGCACGACTTACGGCGGCGCGGAGGTGTACGAACTCCCGCCGAACAACCAGGGCCTCGTCGTCCTGGAGGCGCTCAACGTCGCCGAAGCCCTCGGCGCCGGCGAGCACGACGACCCCCTCGACCGGGTCCACTACCTCGCGGAGGCGACCAAACGCGCCTTCGTCGACGGCCACCGCTACATCACCGACCCGGACTACGAGACGATCCCGGATCTGAACTCGATGGACTACGCCCGCGATCGAGCGAGCGAGATCGGCCCGGAGGCGACGACCCCGGAGATCGGCGTCCCCGGCTCGAACGCGGAGTTTTCCGACACCGCTTTGCTCACCGTTGCCGACGACGCCGGGAACGTGGTTTCCTACATCAACTCCCGCTTTGCGGGGTTCGGGAGCGGCCTGGTCGCGGGCGAGACGGGCATCGCGCTCCAGAACCGCGGCGCCTCCTTCTCGCTGGATCCCGACCACCCCAACAGGCTGGAACCGGGCAAACGGCCCTTCCACACCCTGATCCCGGCGGTCGCGAGACTCGGCGAGGACGACTGGGCGGCGTTCGGGGTCATGGGCGGGTTCATGCAGCCCCAGGGCCACGTCCAGGTGCTCTCGCACCTGCTCGACGACGGCGTGCCACTCCAGGCGGCGCTGGACGCCCCCCGGTGGCGCTACCTGGAGAGCGGCGAACTGGGGGTCGAGGCCCGGATCGGCGACCGCCTGGCGACGAAACTCGCCCGCCGGGGCCACGACGTCACCGTCCTCCCGCCGGCCCGGTTCGGCGGGGCACAGATCGTCCGCAACGACGGCGGCACCCTCTCGGGCGCGACGGAGCCCCGGAAGGACGGCAGCGCCGTCGGCTACTGATGGGCGACGCGAGCGCCGTCGGCTGCTGACGCCGCCGACCGCTAGATTCCCGATAGCCGGCAGTATATATGCCCCGGATCCCTACGGTGACGACAGTCACGGACTCGATGGCAGACTCGACGCCCGAGGAGCCGACGGCCCTCACCCCCGACGCGCTCGAATCCTTGCTCTCCGGGATCGACCACGAGGCGTTCGTCGCCTTCGTCTCCGGTCTCCGGGAGCGTGGCGGCTGGGACGTCGAACGCCGGGAGAGCGTTCTCGTGGCCACGCGGCCGGGCGGGGACCGCGAGCGCGTCCTCGTCTGGACCGACGACCGGAGTCGCCTGGAGCGGCTGCGCGACGTCGACCCGGAGGCGCCGGTGGGCGGACCCGTCGACGCCGTCGTGACCCGGGAGCGCGACGTCGACACCGCGGCCGCGGTCGCCGAGGAGTACGGCGCCCGGGTGGTCGACACGGAGGCGATCCACGACCGCCTCCTGTACGCCATCGACCGCGAGAACTCCCGGGCGCTGTGTGCGGCTCACTTCGATCGTCCGGTTACGCCGCGTCCGGCGCCCGATACGGACGAGCGGGAGGACGCGGCAGCGACGTCCTCCTCGGTCGGATCCCGGGCGCTCATCGCCGGCGTCGCGCTGCTCGCCCTCGTCGTCGCCGGCGCGGCGGGACTGCCGGGCGCCTTCCCCGGTAGCACCCCCGACGCGGCCCCCGGCACCGGACCGGGCGAGCCCCTCACAGGGACCCAGGCCGGCGGCACTCCCCCCGGTAGTGCGCCGGGGCCTCCCCCCGCCACGCCCTCGACGCCGACCCCGGGACCGATCGAGGTCGACCCCGGGACCCCGCCTCCCGAGGAGTGTTCCGGGTGTCCATCGCTCCTCGAGTTCGGCGACGACCCGCCGGCCGTCGCCGCGAACGCCACCACCACGATCACCGGGACCCTGCACAACCCCTACGCGTTCGGCCTCTCCGAGGTGTCGGTCGAACTCCGCCCGCCCGGCGAGAACTGGACCGTCACCCCGGTCGGCGGGACCGGCGTCGCGGAACTCCCCCCGACCGCGTCCCGGTCGGTCGCCTGGGACGTGACCGCGCCGCCCGGAACCGAGGGGAACGAGACCCTGGAAGGCGTCAGCGTCTACGCCGACGGCGAGCGGACGCTCCGCACCGCGCGGACCTACGACCTCACGGTCACGCCCCCTGGTCTCCTCCCACCCGACGACCCCCCCTGTACCGAGGCGCTGGGCCCGCTGATCGGGGGCGGGTCGTGTCACCTGCTCACCCTCGATTCCGACCGGCCCGAACTCGCCGCCGGGACGACGACGACCGTCTCCGGGACGCTGTACAACCCCCGGGACGGCGCTCTCGCCGACGGCAGGGTCGAACTCCGCCCGCCCGGCGAGAACTGGAGCGTCACGCCGGTGAACGGCACCACGTTCGACCGGCTCCCGCCGGGCGAGGTACGCCGCGCGTCCTGGAACCTGACCCCACCCATCACGGCCTCGGGGACGTACACGATTCTGAGCAACACGACGTACACCCGGACCGGCGGTCCCGGACGGGAAAACCGCACGGCGCCACACAGTTTCCCGGTCTCCGTCGCGGCCTCCGAGGCCACACAGCCCCCCGAGAAGCTACCCTGTAACCTCGAGTCGGGTCCCCTCGACCCCGCCGGGCCCTGTTACCTGCTCGTTTTCGCCGACGACCCCCCCGAGGTCGCCGCGGGCACCACGACGACCGTCACCGGGCGGCTGTACAACCCCCGCGATTACGCCCTCGTGAACGGCAGCGTCACGCTCGCCCCCCCGGGGGCGAACTGGAGCGCCACGCCGGTGCGGGGGACGACCTTCGAGCGGCTGGCGCCCGGAGAACTCCAGGTCGCCCGGTGGAACCTGACCGTGCCGGCGTCCGCGGGCGGCACGGTCGACCTCCGCGGCGTCACCAACTACACGCGCCTGGGTGGCCCCGGGGACGCGAACGTCTCGCTGGCCCGGCGGTACCCGATCGCGGTGGTCACCGCCGACGCGTCGGACTCGACCGTCGTGAACGACGCGACGGACGCCGCCCCGGATCTATCGGTCCGGGCCGGGGTCTGCTGAGCGCGCCTCCAGCGTCTCGTGGAGTCCCAGCACCAGCGCGGGGACCACGATCATGAAGAGGTGTTCCTCGATCGGGATCCCGAGCAGGTTCACGCCCGTCCGGAG
>CAYSJP010000122.1:0-6817 GCA_964431395.1 uncultured Halobacteriales archaeon | reverse complement strand
TCCACCGAGGTCTGTCAGAACTCGAAGGAGTACAACTGCGGCGCCCGCGACATCGACGAGTCGGAGTGGGAGGCGATCCGCGGGCTGTACGACGCGGAGATCCGCCACGTCGACGCGCAACTCGACCGCCTGTTCTCCTGGATGCGCGACAACGGGGAGTGGGAGGACACGCTCGTCATCGTGTGTGCGGACCACGGCGAACTCCACGGCGAACACGGGCTGTACGGCCACGAGTTCTGCATCTACGACCCGCTGGTGAACGTCCCGCTGCTGGTGAAACACCCCGACCTCCCCGCCGAGCGCCGCTCGGAGCAGGTCGAACTCCTCGATCTGTACCACACGGTGCTCGATCACGTCGACGCCGAGGCGGCTCCCGGAGGCGAATCGTTCGACCCCACCAGGTCGCTGCTCTCCCCGGAGTATCGCGACTTTTCGGGTGCCGACCTGGGGTTCGTGGAGTACTACCGCCCGGTGGTCGAGCTCAACCAGCTCGAGTCCAAGGCGTCGGCGGCGGGGATCGACCTCGACGGGGACTCGCGGTTCTACTCCCGGATGCGGGCCGCCCGGCGGACCGACGCGAAGTACATCCACAACGAGCGCATCGACGACGAGTTCTACCGCCTCACGGAGGACCCCGGGGAGGCGGAGAACCGCCGCGACGAGGGCGACCCGGCCGAGGCGGATCTGTCGGAGGCGCTCGCGGCCTTCGCCGGCCGCGTCGGCGCCGAGTGGGGAGACGCCCCCGACGAGGAGGACGTCCTCTCTAGGATGGACGACGAGACGCGCGATCGACTGCGCGATCTCGGGTACGTGGATTAAATGACCGACGACGGGGGCGGCACGGCGATCCTCGATCAGTTCGCCGAGCGCCGGACGCTCACGAAGATCGCCGTCGGGTTCGTCATCGCGGCCATCCTGCTGTACCTGCTCGGCGTCGTCGCCGGGTGGAACGAGATCATCGCGACGCTGCGGGACGCCCGGCTACGATGGCTCGCGCTCGCCTGCCTGTCGACGGTTCTCGGCCTGGTCGCGTGGGGGAAGGCCTGGCACGTCGTCCTCGCGGTTATCGGCATCGAGGTGGCCTTCCGCCGGCTGGTCGTCACCTACTTCGCGGCCACGTTCGCCAACTACGTCACCCCCTTCGGCCAGGCCGGCGGCGAACCGTTCATCGCGTACGTGCTCTCACAGGACACGGGGGCGAGCTACGAGGACAGCCTCGCGAGCGTCGTCACCGCGGACCTCCTCAACCTGCTTCCGTTCTTCAACTTCGCCGCCGTCGGGCTGGCCGTGCTCGTGTTGCGCGCACAGTTGCCCGACACGGTCCGGCCCCTCGCCTTCGGGCTGACGGCGCTGGCGGTCGCCATCCCGGCGATCGCCTACGTCGGCTGGAACCACCGGGACGCCGTCGAGGCGGGCGTCCTCCGGCTCCTCGCTCCGGTCGCCGGCCGGACCGAACGGCTCTCGATCGAGGGCGTTCGAAACCGCATCGAGCGCTTCTACGGGTCGCTCGAGGTGCTCGCCGCCGAGCCCCGCGAACTCCTGTACGGGCTCGTCTTCTCCTACGCGGGCTGGGTGTTGTTCGCGCTCCCGCTTTACTTCGCGGCGCTGACGATCGGCCGCGATATCGACCCACTCCTGGTCCTGTTCGTCGTCCCCGCGAGCACGATCGCGGGGGTGTTGCCCACGCCCGGCGGCACGGGCGGCGTCGAGGCGGTCCTGGTCCTCCTGCTCGGCCCGCTCGTCGGGCTCGCCCCCCCGGCGGCGGCCGCGATGGCGCTGGTCTACCGCGTCGCGAGCTACTGGTTCGCGATCGTCGTCGGCGGGATCGGCTCGCTGTACGTCATCGCGCGGGCGTGATTCGTACTTGTCTTCGCGGACGTGATACCGGGGCTGTCGGCCGTGACTCGATGTAGACATGTTCCACCCTCCGGGTGGCGAACGACGTCACGAACTCCCGGCCCGCAGCACGAACGCCGGCGGGGGTTGGTGTCCGCCCCGCAGGGGATTTCCCGTCAACTTATAAAATGATTAATGCAAACATCTATTATCGTGTCTCTTGTCAATCACCGATATGGTCGATGGAAAAGATCAGACCGACCGCGGGACGGTCGACGGGGATCGGCGTCGCGTTCTGAAAGCGCTCGGTGCGCTGAGCGTCACGGGCCTGGCAGGGTGTGGCGGCGACGGCGACACCGACACCGAGACAGAACCCGACGACACCGAGACGGACCCGGAGGACACCCCGACCGACACCGAGGACACCGGGGGGGGTGACGTCACCTTCGAGATCAGTAGCCTGTCCGTCGACCCGGAGAGCCCGATCGGCAGCGGCGAGGCGGTCACCGTGACCGCCGAGATCACGAACACGGGCGAGGACTCCGGGACGAGGACGGTCGAGTACCGGATCGACGGCGACGTCGCGGCCGAACAGGAGGTCGAGATCGACGGGTTCAGCGACACGACCGTCACCTTCGAGGGCATCGACACGAGCGATCTCGAGCCCGGCCAGAGTTACGAGCACGGCGTGTACACCGGAGACGACGACCGGACGGCCACCCTCGAAGTCCAGGAACTCCCCGATCTCACCGACCCGTTGATCTCGTTCAACGAGGAGGTGTCCACGACCGGGGAGGTGCAACTGACGGGCACGATCTCGAACCCCTACCTGTTCGGGCTCGTCGACGTCGACGTCACGCTCGAGGTGCCGGAGGGGTGGGAGGTCATCGAGGAGAACGGAACGAGCCCCGACGAGATCGAGGAGTTCGACTCCCAGGAGGCTTCCTGGACGCTGAGCGTGCCCGACGACGCCAGCGGGGAGTCCCAACTGACGGCGACGGTCACCTACTCGGATGGCCGGCAGGACCCGGTCGAACTCACCGCCGAGCACACGATGGAGATCATCCAGTCGATCTCCGCGCCGTTCGGGCTGAACTGCGGGGGGTTCTTCGACCCGGAAGCCGGCGACGGCGGGGCGGCCGTCGTCGACACCCGGACGATCGACGGCGTCGAGTTCGAGTCCTACCTCGAGGACGAGGATCCGAACCCGTACGTCCAGCTGATCAGCACGCACAACAACAGCGGCTCCAACGACCTGGGCCAGTCCATCGAGGGCGTCGAGGGCGAGATGGAATCGGTGTACCAGACGATGATGTGGTCCGAGAGCAGCTTCGGATTCGAAGTCATCATCGAACCGGGCACTTACGAGGTGACCTTCCACCTCGCGGAGATCTTCTTCACCGGGGAGAATCCGGATGAGCCCCGGATCTACTCGTGTTCGGTCAACGGCGACCCCGTCTTCGAGGAGTTCCACCCGTTCGAGGACCCCGGCCCGCTCACCGCGCACACCGAATCCACCGAAGTCGAGGTCGAGGGTCAGTCGCTGACGATCGAACTGGAATCCTCCCAGGAGAACCCGATGCTCAACGGCTTCGAAATCCACGAGGCGTAGCGGAGTCCACGGGGAGACGTTCCACCCCGAACTCCCCCGGGTGACCCCTGGGAGCGGTAAAACGCTACACGAGTCATTCTGAGGGAGCGTGGAACTTATGTCGGCGTCGTATGTTAGTACGATCATGGCAAATCGTGGCAATCCGAGCAACGACCGGGTCCGCGAGGGGAACAGGCGGCTGTTTCTTCGGGCGATCGGTGGCGCCGCCATCACGGGCGCGCTGGCCGGCTGTACCGGTGACGACGACGGGGGCGACACCGATACTCCGACGAATACGGACGAGACGAGCGAGCCAACTCCCACCGACACCCCGGGGCCGGCGTCGTTTCTCCTGAGCGACCTCGCGGTGAGCGCGGAGTCGGTCGAACAGGGTGACGGCGTCGACGTCGAGGCCACTCTGGAGAACGACGGCGAACGGGACGACGGCCAGCTCGTCGTGCTCACCGTCGCCGGGGTCGAGCTCGCGTCGGAGCTGTACGAGGTCGGCGCGGGCGAGTCGACCACGGTGTCGTTCACGGGCGTCGACACCTCGGAGATGGGGCCGGGCGAGGATCTCGAGGTCGTCGTCGCCAGCGACGACGACGAGGTGACGGGCACGCTCACGGTCGAGGCGGGCAACGTCTTCGAAATCGAGGACGAGCCGGGGTACACGAACGTTCACCACGTCGACGCCGGGCAGGTCGCCGGCTACCAGTACATGTACGAGCCCGAGGAGAACCGGTACAACACGTTCAAGCCGTTACTGGACATCTGGGATCCGATCGAGGGCGAACGGATCACCCACAACCCGCGATTCCAGGAGGTGCAGTTTGCTCACCACCGCGGGATCTTCATCGGCTGGGACTCCATCGAGGCCGGGGGAACGGCCGTCGACAACTGGCACGAGGCGCCGACGGTCCACCAGGAGTACGATCCGGGGATCGACACGTTCGACGGGACGGAGACGCTCTCCTCGGTCGTTCACTGGCTCACTGCGGACGACGGCGATCACTTCGTGACCGAGACCCGGGAGATGCGGTTCCGGGAACCGCCGACGGCCACCGGAATCGTCACCGTGGACGTCAAACACACCCTCGCGTTCGAGATGGAGACCCGGATCGACGGCGACCCCGAGCACGGCGGCATCCAGTTCCGTGCCCACGAGGACGAGGACGACCGGCGCGGGGCGGAACACTACTTCTCGGATCACTTCGACTGGGGCGCGGATCCGGAAGCGGGCGCGGTCAACGCCGAAACCGGCTACGACTGGGTTTCCATGGAGACGCGGGCCCACGGAAACGACTACTTCGTGACGGTGATGAACCACCCGGACAACCCCTACCACGACCAGACGACGGCGTCGGCGTACCGGCCCTACGGCCGGTTCGGGCTGTACTGGGACGACGAGGAGTACGAGGCGGGCGACTCGGTGACGTTCCACTACCGGTGGGTCGTCACCCGCGGCGGCCCCCCGGAGGGCCAGGCGGCCGACATAGATGGCTGGTTCGACGCGTACGCCGACCAGGTCGACCTCTGATCGGTGTAGCTGTTCACGAAAGGGCCCACGCAGGGTTGGAGATGGATCCAGGTACGTCGAACCGGATCCCCGTTGAACGTACATGAAGTTTTTTGAATCCCGAGTTCCGAACGGTTTATCATGTCCTCCAATGAGGACGGGCAGTCGAACCATCGAAACGACGACAGACGACGGTTCATGAAGACCGTCGGAGCGATCGGTGCGTCCGGTGTTCTCGCGGGCTGTGTCTCCGATGGGGGCGACACGGAGGAGACGGGACCCACGGCGACTGAGACGGCCACCCCGTCGGACTCGGGAGACGGCACCCCGGCGGATTCGACCGAGGAGGGGGACCCGGCAGCGTTCGAGGTCAGTAGTCTGGATCCGGCCGACGGGGAACTCTCCTCGAGCCGCGAGGTCGAGGTCTCGGTGACCATCGAGAACACGGGCGACCAGACCGACCTCCAGCTGGTCGAGTACCGGCTCGACGGGGATGTACTGGCCACGAAACAGGTGAAACTCGACGGCGGGGAGGAGACGACGGTCACCTTCACCGACGTGGATCTCGCGGACGTCGGGACGGGCGAGTACACACAGGGAGTCTACTCGGACGACGACGAGGCAACCGGGACGCTCACGGTCCCCTCGTTCGGACCGCCGGAGCCGGCCAAGGCGGACTACGAGGGCATCGTCGGCCTCCACCCGGAAGACGCCGCGGAGTCGTTCTCCGTCGCTCCGGGATTCGAGATCGAACTCGTCGCGAGCGAACCGCTGGTCGACTCCCCGGTCGACGTCCGCTGGGACGCGGCCGGCCGGATGTGGGTCTGTGAGATGTCCGACTACATGGCGATCCACCCGGAGGACGGACGCGGGGGCAAGGAACCCGGTAACTGGCCGGACGGCGGCGGCAACGTCGACCGGGATCTGGAGACCCTGTCCGGCTGGGAGGACTCCAAGGACGATCAGCCGCCGAACGGCAAAATCAAAGTGCTCGAGGACACGGACGACGACGGCGTGTACGACGAGGCGACCACGTTCAAGGACGACCTGACCTTGCCGCGTTCGCTGGCACTCGCCGACGCCGACGACGGCCTCATGATCGCCCAGGCCGGGCGGAACGTCGACGAGTCCGACCTCATCCTGTGTCGAGATACCGACGAGGACCTCGTCAGTGACGAGGAAGTAACGCTGAAGGAGAGCTGGGTCAATCCGAACAACACCGAGCACACGAGCAACGCGCTCGAGTACACGCTGGAGAACTGGCTGCACAACGCGAACACGAGCGACCGGTTCCAGTTCCGGGCCCGCCTCATCGAGGAGTCCGACACGTCGTCGTACGGCCAGTGGGGGCTCACCGAGGACGCCGTCGGTCGGACCTACCACACGACCAACTCGAACTGGCTCTCCGGGGATCAGGGCCCCGGAAAGGGCGAGAACACGACCAACCTGAACGACGGCAACAGCGTCCATCCGATCCGGCCCAGCCCCGGGACGAACCGGGCCTACGGGCGGAACGACATCCTCTCGAGCCCGACGGGGATCGCCGGACCGGGGGCGTACTACGGCCACCTGTTCCCCGACCGGTTCGAAAACGACGTGTTCTCCGTGGAGCCCCAGGGATACAGCGTGGGTCACTTCCACCTCGAAGACGAACCCGGTTCCCTCGGTATCGACAGCACCCACGAGACGTACGATTACACCGCCACGAACAACCCCCACGAGTCGGAGATGGGGTCCCTCGACGAGGTCGAGTTCGTCGCGTCCCACGACGAGGTGTTCAAACCGGTCAACGCACGGACGGGGCCGGACGGTGCGTTGTACATCGTGGACATGTACAACGGCATCTTCCAGCACTGGTTCTTCCTGACGGCCTA
>CAYSJP010000121.1:1173-6841 GCA_964431395.1 uncultured Halobacteriales archaeon | reverse complement strand
CGGTCGTCCAGGAGGAGAACAACCTCAACGTGAGCGCCGAGGAGTGTTTCCGGGCGGTGGAGATCGTCAACGAGGAGGGCGGGTGGCGGCCGGGCGAGCGCCCCGACGCACCCTACGACGACGCCGACGGCCGGACTCGCCTGCCGAAACTCCTCCCGGGAATCAACCTCGTCCACGGGCTCCAGGGCGAGCGCAGGGAGACGTTCGAGCACAACAAGCGGTTCCTGGAGCGCGTCTACGACGCGGGCCTGATGCTGCGGCGGATCAACATCCGCCAGGTGATGGCGTTCCCCGGGACCGACATGTCCGAGACGGGCGCGGAGATCGCCCACGACCACAAGAAGCTGTTCAAACAGTACAAACGGGAGGTCCGCGAGGAGATCGACAACCCGATGCTCCGGCGGGTCGCACCCCCCGGAACCGTCCTTCCGGAGGTCCACCTCGAGTACCACGAGAACGGGACGACGTTCGGCAGACAGCTGGGGACGTACCCGCTGCTGGTCGGGATCCCGGGCGAGCGCGACCTCGGCCGGACGATCGACGTCGCGGTGGTGGATCACGGCTACCGGTCGGTGACGGGGGTCCCATACCCGCTCGATCCGAACGCCGCCTCGATGGACGAACTCAGCTCGATCCCGGGGATCGGCAGACAGCGCGCGGGCGACATCATCGTGAACCGCCCCCACGGGTCGGCGGAGAGCCTCGCCGGAGCCGCGGAGGTCGACTTGAGCGAGTTCACGGCTTCCGGGCGACGGGCGGACGAACCGAGATCGGAGTGAAAGTGGTCGTTTCCCCGGTGAGCACTACGCCCGATAGGGGTTTCGAGGTGAAAACGGAGGGTTTCTCGGAGGCGTCGAACGCTACTCGAAGGTCTCCTCGACGATCTCGCCGACGGCGAAGTTCGACTTCACCTCGGTGATCTCGATCTTCACGCGTTCGCCGACCTGCCCGCCGGGGACGATGATGACGTAGCCCCGTTCGACGCGGGCGATGCCGTCGCCCTGCTTGCCGAGATCCTCGATCTCGACGTACCGGATCTCGCCCTCCTCGACGGGGGGCTGTGGCTGGTCGGGCTCGGAGGGGGACGTGGAGGAGCCGTCCCCGCGGCTCCGGGCCATCAGTGCGACGCGGTAGACCTCGCCGGCGTCGACCCCCCCGGTCTCGACTTCGCGGTCGGGAACCGTCACCGCGAAGCCGTCCTCGGAGCGCTCGACCTCGGCGTTAAACAGACACAGGAGGTCGTCTGAGAGTTTCATTGGTGTCACACGATCGGTCGGTCGCCCACCTAATAGTCCTATCGGGGGCGCATCCGGCAGGTTCAACACCGATCGCGCCCCACCGACGTGTATGTACGCCGTCGTCGGGTGCAGCGAGTGTTCGGCGCTCTGGATCGTCGAGGGACGGCCGGAGACGACGGAGTGTCCGCGGTGTCGCACCCGCCACCAGTTCACGCGACTGAAGTCGCTCGTGGAGACGGACGACGAGAACGAGGCACGGGACGCCCGGGCGGCGATGCTGGCGGAGCGAAGCGGGGGCACGGAGGCACGCGAGGCGCTCGACTCCTTCGAGGCGATGGAGCGGCGGGCCGAGGAGGCGGGAATGGGAGAGGAGGAGTACCTCGAGAGCGCGGGCGTCGACCCCGACGAGGCCGCCGACGCCGCCGAGCCCTCCGATTCGGGGGGGTCGAGCCGACGCGAGACCGTTCTCGGGGGGCTGAAGGCCCTCGACGCGCCGACCGAGGCGGATATCGTGGCCCACGCGGCCGACCGCGGGGTTCCCGAGGAGTACACGCGTGAGGCGCTCGACGAACTCCTGCGGGTGGGTCGGGTCACCGAGACCGGCGGGCGCTACCGGCTCCTCTAAGGGACGCTACACGCCCGTCTGCCCGAGTTCCGTCGGGCCCGGCGCGCACCCTTCGGCCACCGGGTTGGGGCCATCGTTACCGCCCGAACTCGGCGTGGGCGCTCGCCAGGTGGCGGCCGGCCAGCGCCGCGAGCAGGTTGAGTTCGCCCGCGAGAACGCCCGCGGCGATGATCTCGGCGAGTTCGTCGGCGTTACTCCCCGCCGGGTCGCCGCCGCCCGCCACGCCGAGGATCGAGAGCGCCTCCGACTGCGCGGGGAGTCCCGTTCCCCCGCCGACGGTGCCGACCTCGAGGCTCGCGAGCGTGACGCTCGCGTACAGCGCGTCGTCCCGGTCCTCGACGGTCGTGATCGCGTTCGCGCCCTCGACGATCTGGGCCTCGTCCTGGCCCGTCGCGAGGAACGCCGCGCCGACGACGTTCGCGGCGTGCGCGTTGAATCCCAGGCTGCCGGCCTTCGCGCTGCCGACGAGGTTCTTCCGGACGTTCACCTCCGCGATCGCCTCCGGCGTGGCGTCGAACCGCTCCGCCAGGACGTCGGCGGGAATCTCGGCGTCGGCCGCTACGCTGCGTCCCCGGCCCTCGACCGCGTTGATCGCGGCGGGCTTCTTGTCCGAACAGAGGTTTCCCGACAGGGCAACGAGCGAGGCGGGGGTCTCCGCCTCGAGGAGGTCGGCCGCCTCGCGGGTGGCGATCGTGGCCATGTTCATGCCCATGGCGTCCTTCGTATCGTAGACGAACCGCAGGTACACCGCGTCGCCGACGACGTAGGGGTCGACTGCCGTGAGTTCGCCGTGGCTCGTCGTCGACTCCGCGCGCTCCGCGAGGCGGGCCTCGTTCGTGCCGACCCACTCCACCACCTCGGCGGCCTCGGCGACGCCGCCGACGGAGAACACCGGTGCCCGGGTCATCCCGCTCTCGATCACGCGGGCGGTCGCGCCCCCCGCAGCGGCGATGGCCGAACAGCCGCGGTTGACCCCGGCGACCAGCGCGCCCTCCGTCGTCGCGAGCGGGAGGTGGTACTCGCCGTCGGCGCTGGCGCCCTCGACCGGGAGGGGGCCGGCGACCCCCATCGGGATGCCCACGGTTCCGACCATGGTCTCGATGTTCGGGTCGGCCTCGGCCGCGTCGAACCCATACTGGCCGACCGCGTCGAGGTCGGCGCCGGTCTCCGTCTCGAGAAAGCGCCGGCGTGCCGTCGCGGCGGTGTCGTGGTCAGCGTGGGATTCGAGTTCGTGGAGGCGCAGGTCGCCCTCCCGGAGTCGCTCGAGCAGCCCTTCGACGTCAGTCATGCCCACATCTGGCGCGGCGTAGCGCCTAAACGTTGCCTTCCGGGGTGGGACCCACACGGGCGGTGTCCGGATCGGATCGCCGCCCCCTATGCCTTACGGCGGAGACGGTCGACGACGAACTCCGCGTCGAGCGAAGCGAGGAACGGTCCCAGCCGCGGGCCCTGTTCCTTGTCGAAGAACAGCCGGTAGCCTGCGGCGAAGAACTCCCCGACGTCGATGTCGTTTCGCCTCGCCGTCTCGTATATCTCGCCCTGGATCCTCTCGCCCACATCGTCAACGGCGTGGTCCCCGGTTCCGGTCTCGTCCACGTCGGCGACGAAGTCGGCGAGTTCCTCAAGCGCCGCCCCGACGTCGGGGTCGAGGTCGACCTCCGGGAGGCTCTCCTGGAGGCGGTAGTTGTACTCGTTGTCCATGCGCTTCGCCCAGTTTCTCGCGCGCTCGACGCGCTCCATGGCGGCGTCGACCTCCCGGGCGGGCGTTTCGGGGGGAATGTGGCCCTCCCGTTCGGCCATCTCCAGGCGCAGATCCCTGTCGTCGGTCATCCCCAGGACCGCGGCGAAGGAGTACGGAAAGCGTACCCGCCCTTCGCGGACCTCCCCGACGACGAAGGGGTACGCCCGGTTCGCGAAGTCGTCTTCCTGCTCGCCGGCGTCGACCTCCCCGAAGTACGTCGCCTCGAAGCGGTCGAACTCGTCGACGAGCTGGTCGATCCGTCGGAGGTCGAGGTCGCGCTGTCTGTTCGGGTCCTTCGCGAAGAAGTACCGCAACACCTCGGGTTCGATCAGGTCGAGGATCTCCGCGACGGTGACGACGTTGCCCGCCGAGGAGGACAGCGCCTCACCGCCGAGGGTGAACCACTCGTAGGTCATCGGGACCGGTGGCTCGACGTCGAGGACCTCGCGGGCGATCTCCTTCCCGGAGGGCCAGGACCCCTCGGCGTGATCCTTCCCGAACGGTTCGAAATCCACCCCGAGGGCCTTCCAGCCACCGGGCCACTCGAAGCGCCAGGGGAGTTTGCCCCCCCGAAGGGTTGCCTCGCCCTCGTGGCCACAGCCCTCGATCTCCCGGTTCGCGGCCTCGCCGCCGACACACGCGTATGAGACCGTCCCCGCCTCGAGGTCGACCTCCCGGATCTCGGTCGTGAGCTGTTTGCCACAGTCGGCGCAGTTGGCCATGAACGGCACGTACGACTCGTCGACCCCATCCTGGTGCCGTCCGAGGACGTCCCGGGCGCGGTCGGACTTTTCCAGCACCTCCCGCACCACGTCGTCGAACGCGCCGGACTCGTAGAGATCGGTAGTGGAGCGGATCTCGATCGGAACGTCGACCATCCCGGCGCTGTCCGCGAGCAGTCCGGTGAAGTGATCGCCGTAGGAGTCGTGGCAGTCGCCGAAGGGGTCGGGGATGTCGGTGTAGGGTACCCCGAGGTTTCGCCCGAGCGCGCCCGCATCGACGTCGCCGAGTTCGACGATCTCCCAGTCGGCGGTGGCGAGTCGTCGGGGGAGTTTGCGAAGCGCGTCGCGGTCGTCGGTGGTGAACACCTGGCGGACCTCGTGGCCGCGCTCCCGGAGCACCTCGGCGACGAAGTACCCCCGGATGATCTCGTTGAAGTGGCCGATGTGGGGGATGCCGGAGGGCGAGACGGCCCCCTTGATGACGATCGGATCCTCTGGGTCGCGGGCCTCGATCTCGTCGGCGATCGCGTCGGCCCAGAAGTCGCGGTGATCGGCGTGGGAAGCGGCCCCGTCGGCCCCGTTCGCGCCCGTCATGACTCGGGGACGATCTCGGTGCCCTCGTGCTCGCCCGTCTCGACCGCTCGCCGGACGACGTCGGGGTCGGTCCCCTCGAGGACGATCCCCCGGAGCCCCGACCGCTGGAGCAGTTTCGCGGCGAGCAGGTCCACGGGCGCGTTGCTGCCCGCCTCGATGTCGATGGAACGCACGACGTCGACGAGTTCGGGCGCCGTCAGTTCCGCGAACTTCGTCGCGTCCCGTCCCGACTCGTCGCTACCGTTCGGGTCGGCGTCGAACACGCCGGGGACGCTCGTGGCGTACACGACCAGGTCGGCGTCGACCGATTCCGCGAGCGCCGTCCCCACGGCGTCGGTGGTGTGGCCGGGCGCCGTCCCGCCCATGACGGCGACCTCGCCGCGCCGGAGCGCGGTCTCGGCGCCCTCCAGGCTCTCGGCAGGGGAGGGTGCAGCCGTCTCGCCCAGCGCCGCGATCAGCAGGCGGGCGTTCAGTCTGGTCACTCTGATCCCGAGTTCGTCGAGTTCGATCTCGTTCGCGCCCAGATCGCGGGCGGTCCCGATGTACTCCCGGGCGGCGGTCCCGCCGCCGGTCACGACCCCGACTTCGTGGCCCGATTCGACCAGGTCCTCGATGGCGGCCGCGTAGGCCCCGACCCGATCCGCCTCGAGGTCCGGCGCGAGGACGCTCCCGCCGATGGAGACGACGACTCTCATTGGGTACAGGTAGCCGCGATTCGTTCTTAAGGGTTGCCAACCACTTTTTACTC
>CAYSJP010000121.1:0-1073 GCA_964431395.1 uncultured Halobacteriales archaeon | reverse complement strand
TCGTCGGGTTCGCTCGCTTCGCTCGCGAACCGCTCCTCGCAAAAACGTGGGGGAAAACTCCCCGGACGCTCGCTCGCGTCCGGTTGCTGTCGGTCGTAGCGTGATTTTCCGTTCTCTTCGGGTCAGCCCGATCGGTCTCGGAACCACCGGGCGACTTCGGTCTGGAATCGCTCGAACCAGTGGATGTCCTCGTGCAGGATCGTGTAGACGACCTCGTGATCGATGTCGCCGTACCGATGGGCGAGGACGTTCCGGAAGCCGACGGCCTCTTCGAGCTTCGACCTCGTCTCTGCCGAGACGATCCCGGCCCCCTCGAGCGCGATGATCTGATCCTTCGACGTGTCTCCCGGCGTGAGGTTTTCGGTCGACCGGACGTGTTCAGCGAGGTCGACACAGGCCTGGATGAGGTTCATCAGCGTCCGTTCGACTGCGCGCTGGATCACCACGTCGTCGAGGTAGGCCGCTTTCGAAAGACCACGCATCTCTTCGAGGTCGTTGGTGTACTCGTTGATCCGTCGTAGCTTCGCGGTTACGATCTCCTCGTCGACCATCTACACGTCACCGTCTGCGAGACGATCGATGAACGCCCATCGCTCGTGTGCCCGGTCCGTCTCGCTTTCCTCGTAGGCCTCGCTGATCCGCTCTCGATAGTCCTTCAGAACGTCCCCGTCCCCGAAGACGTGGATGCCCTCGGTCAGCGCGGCGTGTGCGACGGGGAGCGGCAACGCCTCGACGTCGCTTACGTCGACGAACCCTTCGGCGTAGGACTGGAGGTCGGCGTCGATCCTGTTGCGAAGCCGGAACCGTTCGTGTGCGTCCAGCGTCTCGGGGAACCGGAGCGCGAGATCCACGTCCGAGTCGGGGTCCGCGTCTCCTCTGGCGTGGGACCCAAAGAGGACGGCGAAGACGACCGGGCGGTCCGAGAGCGCCGCCCGCATCCCCGCGAGATCGACGCCCTCGATGGGTGGCTCGTGCCCCATCATGCCCGTTTATTAAAGCCGACCGTTGATGTATGTTTTCCACCCCCACTTTTTACTCCTCGGGTGCGCTCGCCTTCGGCTCGCGCACCACTC
>CAYSJP010000120.1:3522-6879 GCA_964431395.1 uncultured Halobacteriales archaeon | reverse complement strand
AGTTCATGAACGTCGTCTGCCGGCTGGGCGACATGACGCCGAACGCGGTGGTGCTCGTCTCGACCGTGCGCGCGCTGAAGTACCACGGGACGGGGATGTGGCCGATCGACTTCGACGAGGTCGCGGAGGCGGGCATCGAGGAGATCGAGGCCGGCTTCGCGAACCTCGACAAACACGTCGAGAACCTCCGGAAGTTCGGTCTTCCCGTCATCGTCGCGGTCAACCGGTTCCCCGACGACACCGACGAGGAGATCGAGACGGTGCTCTCCCACTGCCGCGATGACCTCGGCGTCAGGGCTGCCGAATCCGAGGTGTTCGAGCACGGCAGCGAGGGCGGCGTCGACCTCGCCGAGCGGGTCATCGAAGCGGTCGAGGAGGGCGACGAGGACGAGTTCCGGTACCTCTACGAGGACGGGGACCCGATCGCCGAGAAGATCGAGACCGTCGCCACCGAGATATACGGCGCCGACGGCGTGAAGTTCACCGGGAGCGCGCTCGACGACATCGATCGCATGGACGAACTGGGCTTCGGGGATTACCCCGTAGTCATGTCGAAGACCTTCCACTCCCTCAGCGACGACGCCGCGAAAAAGGGCGCCCCGACGGGCTGGGAACTCGAGATCAGCGAGGTCTACCCCTCCGCAGGCGCCGGGTTCCTGGTCGCGCTCACCGCCGACGCGCTGACCATGCCCGGTCTCCCCCGCCGGCCCGCGGCCGCCGACATGGACATCGACGACGAGGGGAACATCTCGGGGCTGTTCTGATAATGACTCGTGTAGCGTGTTACCGCTCCGACCGCCCGCAGTCGGGCGGTCGATACGGTAATTGCCTACACGAGTCATTATAACGGCGTCCGAACTGTTCATCCGTCGTACCGGTTCCGGACCCGGTCGAGATCAGCCGGCGTGTTGACGTCGAGAAGGCCCGACGGCTCCGTCTCCCGGACGACCGTGTCCTCGGGGATGATCGCGACGTCCAGCGCGCCCACCGCATCCCTGAGCGATCCGTCCCCCGCCGCGAGCGTTCGTTCACAGGCACTCCGCATCGCGGTCGTCCGGTAGACCGCGACCGTCGGGCGGAGGCGGTCGTCCAGGCGGGGGATCGCTCCGTCACGTCCCCGCGCCCGCTCGAAGAGAAAAGAGAGGAACGCCGGATCGACTAGCGGGGTGTCACACGCGACGACCGCCGCGTACGTCGTCCGACACGGCGCGAGACCAGCGGCGACGCCGGCGGCGGGACCACGATCCGGGATCGGATCCGGCACCACACCGGCGGAGGCCCCGGAGTCCCGAAGCGTGTCACGGAGGCGCGCGAGCTGGTCGTCCCGACAGCTCACGAGCAGGCCGTCCACCGTGCGGTCCACCCGGGACAGGACGTGCCCGATCAGGGCCATCCCGCCGAGTTCGGCGAACGCCTTGTCCGCCGAGCCGAATCGCGTCGAGCCTCCCCCGGCGAGGACGAGCCCGGCTCGGTGGCCCGGACCGTCCCCGCTCCGGTCGGTGTTCGCGTTCCGACCGGCGGCGTCCGCGTTCCGGTCGGTGTCTACGCTCCGGTCAGCATCATCCGGCATCACGAACCTCCCGTCCATGGATCGAGCCCCCGGATCCGTGTCGCCAGCCGCTCGACGTCTACTGATCCGGGGTCCTCAGCGTGGGCCAGGATCGCCTCCTCCTTTTCCTCCACGTCGGAGTCGCCCACCGCGATCGCCGGGGGCGCCGCCGCGGAGAACCCCTCGATCAGGGCGTACTCGTACCCCCGGTCGCGCAGATCCGCGAGCAGCGTGGCCAGCGCCTCCGGCTCGCTCTCGTGGTCGTCCTTCCCCCGGGTCTCGAAGGTGGCCGTCAGCGTGGGCGTGATGCCGATCACTCGCTCCGCCCCCGCCGTGCGGTGGCGGTGTGTGTCCTTTCCCGCCTCGTCGAGTTCGACCGGGTGGTGGATCGACTTGATCGTCGCGACCCGGCCGCGGTCGGCGAGCACCGGGACGAGTCGCTCGATCAGGGTCGTCTTCCCCGCGTCGCTGTCCCCGAGGACGCGAACCGCGATCACGGACGCCACCCCGGACCTCTCACGGGTGCCACTCCCAGTTCTGGACCGAGACGTCGGTTCCCGCCCGGAGTTCGCCCTCCTCTTCGGGCAGTTCGACCCACCCGTCCGCGAGCGCGACGCTCGACAGGACGCCCGCGCCGCTGTGGGCCGTCGGCACCGCACGCGGGGTCGACGACTCCGCATCCGCTCCGCCGTCGGAGTGCAGTCGGACCCGGGAGAACCGCCGGACACCGCGGTCGCCGTCGATCGGCTCGGCGAGGGTCGCGCGCGTCGTCGGAAGGGGCTCGGGCCGCGTTCCCGACAGCCAGCAAAGCGCCGGGCGGAGGAACTGGACCGCGTTGATGATGGCCGACACCGGGTACCCCGGGAGCGCCAGGAGGGGCGTCCCGTCCACGCTCCCGATCCCGACGGGGTGTCCGGGTTTGATCGAGACGCCGTGGACCCGCATGTCGCCGATCGACTCGATCACCGCCGGAAGGAGGTCCCGCTCCCCGACGGAGGAGCCGCCGATCGTGGCGACGAGATCCGCGTCACCGGCTCCCCGGATCGCCCGCGCCAGCGCGGACTCCTCGTCGGGGACGACCTCCTCCCGCCTCGGGGAGCCGCCCCAGCGCTCGACGTAGCGCCCGACGGTGAGACCGTTGGTCTCGACGATCTCTCCCGGATCCGGATCGGCCTCGACCACCTCCTCGCCCGTCGGGAGAAGCGCCACCGTGGGCCGCTCGTAGGCCTCGACGTCGCGGAACCCCGCCGACTTCAGGAGGCCCAGATCCGACGGACGCAGGCGGTGACCGGGGTCGTAGAGGTGCTGGCCCTCCCGTACGTCCTCGCCGACCGGCGCGACGTCCTTTCCCTCCGGCACGTCCCGGGCCACGTCGATCCCCCCGTCCCGGCGTTCGGCGCGTTCGAGGCGCACGACTGCGTCGGCCCCCGGGGGCAGCTCGCTGCCCGTGTGGACGCGAACGGCCTCGCCGGGGGCGACCGCTTCCGACGCCAGTTCGATGGTCGCCGGCGACCCGTCCGAGGCGCCGTCCGTGTCGGCCGCCCGGATCGCGTACCCGTCCATCGCCGCCCGCTGGTAGTGGGGAACGCTCGACCGAGCGGCGACGGGCGACGCCAGGACGCGCCCGTCGGCCGCTTCGAGCGGGACCGTCTCGGTCCGGTCGACCCGTGATACGATCTCCCGGAGCGACCGCCGTGCGGCGGCGAGGTTCGTCCCACCTCGCTTCATGCGTTCGGATCCTCTCGCTTCATGGATTCGACCCCCCGTCCGGCGAGTCCGGATCGGCGTCGTCGGCCGCCGGTTCGGCG
>CAYSJP010000120.1:0-3422 GCA_964431395.1 uncultured Halobacteriales archaeon | reverse complement strand
CCGCCGGTTCGGCGAGTTCCACGACCGTGCGTCCCTGCCCCGCGACCGCCTCGGCGACGACCGGCGGCGCGAACACGGTTCCCGGACTCACGTCGGTGGTGATCGAGACGGACCCGCGTGCCCGTCTCTCCCCGGTCGCGAGAACCACCGTCTCCCCGTCGTCTACGCCCCTCGACTCCGCGTCGTCGGGGTGGACCTGGATCGCGCGGGATCCGCGTGCGGGCGTCTCCCCGACGAACTCGTCGATCCGGCGGCTCGTCAGGAGAACCAGGCCGTCCCCCGGCGCGGCGGCGTCGAAGGGGACCCTGACGAACGGCGCGCGCCGTTTTCCGTGTGCGAACCGGTCCCGGTGGAGGACGGCGACGCTCTCGCCGTCCCTGACCGGCCACCGCGTCCCGCCCCCGGCGATCCCCTGGTAGGACATCCCCCCGTGGATCCTCGAGACGCGGGCCAGTTCCGCGAAGACGGCGCGGGGGCCCTCGTACTCGAAGGATATGTCGGTCAGCCGCGCGCCGAGGTCCCGGAGGATGCGGAGATCCCGGCGGACGCCCGGCGGCGGCTCCCGGATCGCCCGCATCCGCTGGACCACCCGGTCGAGGGACGTGACGGTCCCCGTCTTCTCGGCCCACGTGCTCGCCGGCAACACGACGTCGGCTCGCTCGACCGTCTCCGTCGGGGCGGTGTCCTGAACGAGGAGGCAGTCGAGCGCTTCCATGCCCCGCCGGACGGCGTCGTCGTCCAGCCGGGTGATCGCGGGGTTCTCGCCGAACACCCACGCCGCGGCGACCTCCTCGCCGAACCCCTCGACGAGGCTCAACTCGTCCAGCCCCGGATCCGCGGGGGGCGTGATTCCCCACTCCCGCTCGATCCGGTCCCGGGTATCGCGGTCGTCGAGCGGGACACGTCCCGGCAGGTGAGCGGGCTGGCAGCCGACGTCGCCCGCGCCCTGCTCGTTGTTGAGGCCCCGAAACAGGTTCATGCCGGTCCCGCGACGACCGAGATTACCGGTGAGGAGCAGGAGGTTCAGGAGGGCGTCGGGCGCCGCCGTCCCCTCGTGGCCCTCCTCCTCGATGCCGGTGCCGGCGATCGCCGCGCCGCGTTCGGCCGTCGCGAACGCGCGGACGGCGTCCCGGAACTCCCCGACGTCCACGCCACAGGCGTCGACCGCCGCCCCGACGTCCAGGCTGGCGAGGTGTTCCGCCAACTCCTCGTACCCCGCGGTCCGGGTCGCCACGAACGACTCGTCGGTCAGGCCCTCCTCCAGGACCGCGGCGGCCATCGCCGAAAGCAAGAGTGCGTCGGTCCCCGGCGCCGCGGGGAGGTGGTGGTCGGCGAGTCGGGTCGTCTCGGTCTCGCGGGGGTCGACGTGGATCAGGGTCGCGCCGTCGTTCACCGCCGGGCGGACGCCGGAGTCGAAGGCGATGGGCTGGCGCGCCGCGGGGTTCGCGCCGACGACCAGAAAGGCGCCGGCCTCGGCGAGGTCGGCCTGCGAGTTGGTCATCGCACTCGATCCGAGCCGGTCGCGCATCGCGCTCGCGGCCGACTCGTGGCAGATGCGCGCCCGGTTGTCGACGTTGTTCGTCCCCAGGGCGCGTGCGATCCGCTCGAAGAGGTAGTTCTCCTCGTTGGTGCAGTGGGGCGACCCGAGAAAGGCGAGCGCGTCCGGTCCCCGTTTTTCGCGAACGCGCTCGAACCCCGCGACTGCGCGGTCGTAGGCCTCCTCCCAGGTCGCCTCCCGGAGGGAGCCGTCCTCCCGGACCAGCGGCGTCTCCAGACGGTTCTCCTCGAGTCCGTCGAACGCGGCGATCCCCTTCGGACAGAGCCGCCCGTCGCGGTTGATCGGTCCCTCGCGACCGGTGGATCGTCCCGTCGACGGGTCGTACGCCAGCGAACACCCCACGGCACACCGCGGGCAGACCGTCGTTTCCGGGTCGCTTCCCGCGTCCGTCATCGGCCTGACCCCGCGGTCATCGATCGACGAGGCGCCGTCCGGTCGCCCGCAGCAGGGCGACGAGATACCCGAGGCCGGCCTTCGCGTCCCGGCCGCGGACCGCGCCCACCGCGCCGAGGACGCCCGTGGGTTCGGCCTCCGCCTCGGCCTCCTCGACCGACGCGAGCAGCCGGTTCAGCGTCTCCACGGACTCCGCGTCGAGGTCGATATCCGAGAGCGCCTCCCCGAGTTCCAGGAGGTCGTCGAGCGTCCCCTGTCTGTCGAGTTCGAGGAGTTTGTCCAGCGTCTCCGTCGCCTCCGCGCCGTTCTCGCCGACGTACTCCGCGAGCGCCACCGTCTCCTCGGTCGCGGCGCCGTCGGCGCTCCGGACCAGGCTCGACAGCGCGTTCGCGAGGTACTCGACGTCCTCCTCCTCCGCGCTGGCGATCATGAGGACGACCGTGTCGAGGAGCTCCGTGGCCTCGTCGCTCCGCTCGAGGACGGCGGCGACCTCCTCGCCGTGTTCGTCGATGGCGGCCCGCAGCGCCGCCTCGCCCGGTGACCGCGCGTCTTCCGTGGTCGCGCCGTTTCGGCCTCCCTCTGTGGTGGATGTGGTGTTCGACATGGATCAGTCGTCGGCGGTCGTTTCCGTGTCCGTGCCTCCGGGCACCTCCTCGCCGGCCCGGGGGCCCTCGTCCTCGGCACGGTTCTTGAACACGATGCCGGGATCGTCGCCCTCGAAGGGCGTGATCCGGACGCTCGTGACCTTGTACTCGGGGGTGCCGCTGGGCTCGTCGAGGTGGTCCGCCGCGGTCAGGACGTTCACCGCCGTCTCCGCGAAGTGCATCGGGACGAACACCGTGCCCTCGCCGGGCCGCTCGGTGATCTGGACCGGCACCGCGATGGCGCCCCGGCGGGACTCGACCTGCGCGAGTTCGCCGTCGGTGATGCCGATCTCGGCCGCCGTCTCGGGGTTGACCTCCACGAAGTCGCCGTCGACGTACTCCATGATCCCCTCCTCGCGGTGGGTCATCGTTCCCGTGTGGTACTGGTACAGGACCCGCCCCGTGGTGAGCGTGAGCGGGTAACGGTCGTCGGGCGTCTCGGCGGGTTCGGAGTAGCCCACCGCGGTGAGGTTGGCCAGCCCGTCGGCGGTGTTGAACTCCTCGGCGTAGAGCCGCTCGGTCCCGGGGTGGTCCTCGTCCGGGCAGGGCCACTGGAGTCCGCCCTCGTTTTCGACGCGCTCGTGTGTGACGCCGCCGTACAGCGGCGTCAGCGAGTTCACCTCCTCCATGATCTCCGCGGTGTCCGCGTAGTCCCAGTCGTAGCCAAAGCGGGCGGCCAGGTCCTGCAGGATCACCCAGTCGGGCCGCGAGTTGCCCTTCGGCTCGATGAGCTTCTTCACCATCTGGACGCGCCTCGTGGTGTTCGTGAACGTGCCGGTCTTCTCGACGAACGAGCAGGCCGGCAGGACGACGTCGGCGTACTTCGT
>CAYSJP010000119.1:0-7013 GCA_964431395.1 uncultured Halobacteriales archaeon | reverse complement strand
GTTCGGTCGCCGACCGCGCGGCGCGAGAACCGACGGGATCGGTCGCCCGCCGCCGATTCGGCGGGATCGGTCGCCCGCCGCCGGTTCGGCGGGATCAGTCGCCCGCCGCCGCTTCCACCGACGTCCCGATCCGGCGCTGGAGAAAGTCATCGAGCAGCCGGAACAGCCGCAGCTTCTGCTCCTGGTCGGAGGAGGCGTGGCCCTCCTCGCCGAGTTCCTCGTACTCGAAGTCCCCCCCGGCGCCGGGCTCGTAGCCCGCGTTTTCCAGCGCCTCCCGGAAGATGCGCGCCTGCGAGACGGGGACGCGGCGGTCGTTGACGCCGTGGACGATGAACAACGGCGCGTCGACGTTCCCGACGTGGGTGACGGGCGAGCGCTCCTCGTAGAGATCCGGGTTCTCCCCGGGCGTGCCGAGATACTTCTCCATGAGCTCGGTCCGGAAGTGTGGCATCGTGTTCTCGAACATGTCCTCTAAGTCCGTGAGCCCGATCCAGGCCACGCTCGCGTCGTAGAGCTCGGGGAACTGAACCGACTGCCAGTACGCCGAATACCCGCCGTAGGAGCCGCCGAAGGCGACCACGCGGTCGTCGTCGAGCCACTCGTGCTCCTCGAGGACCGTCTCCGCGGCCGTCGCGACGTCGCCCTGTTCGGCGCCGCCCCAGTCCTCGATGAGCTCCTCGACGAACTCCCGGCCCCTGCCCGTCGAGCCGCGGTAGTTGACCTGGAGTACGGAGAACCCGCGGGCGGCCAGCACCTGCGTGTAGAGGTCGAACCGCTTGGAGTCGCGGCCCCGCGGGCCGCCGTGAGGGTTGACCACGAGCGGCGAGGGGCGCTCGCCCGAATCGTACAGCAGGGCGCCGATCTCGAAGGTCTCGTAGGGGTCGTGGCTGACCGCGCGCTGGGGCGTCTCCGGAACGCCGTCCGACGGGACGGTGAGGTACTCGGCGTCGGCGAAGTCGTCGGGATCGAAGGGGCCGTACTCCGCCTCGACGAGCGTCTCGTGGGCGTCGGTCGCGAGGTCGTACGCTAACAGTTCCGGTCGGCGCGTCGGCGTCGTGTGGACGATCGCCAGCCGGCCGTCAGCCAGCGTGTGCCGCCCCCGGCCGACGACGACGCTGGCCACCCCGTCGGGGAGGTCCAGTTCCCGGCGGTCGCCGGTCTCGAGGTCGTACACGACCGGCATCGTCACGGCGTCGCGGTCGCGGCTGGCGACGACCCGCGACCCGTCGACGAACCCCACCGGGCTCTCCTCGTAAGTGCCGTCGCCGAGCCACGACACCGCGTCGTCCGCGAGGTCGTAGACGCCGACCCGGCCGAGATCGGTCGTGTTGTCGCCGACGAGCAGGCGATCGCCGTCGGGACTCCAGTCGACCGGGGTCGACTCGGCGCCGACCTCGCCGAGCTCGAGGTTCCGGGGGTTCGAGCCGTCGGCGTCCATCAGGTACACGTCGCGGTTGTCGTAGTCGTCGGTCTCGTTCGTGGCGTAGGCGACGGTCTCCCCGTCGGGCGAGAGCGACGAGGTCCACACCGCACGGTCGTACGCGGTGAGTTTCTCCGTCTCGCCGGCCGTGAGGTCGTGGCTGTAGACGTTCATCTGGCCGTCCCGCGAGGAGCCGACGAGCAGCGTCTCGCCGTCCTCGCCGACGTCGTGGATCGCCGCCTGGCCCTCCATCTCGACGACAGGCTCGGCTCCCCCGTCCCGGGACACCGCGTGGACGTCGTTCTGTTCGTCGCCGGCCTCGTCGAGGTGATAGAACACCCGATCGCCGCCGGCGTCCCAGCTGACGGGCCAGCGGGCGTTGCGCGGGACCTCGCCGTCCGACCACTGCGCGAGGTCCCCGTTTTCGACGTCGAGGACGTGGAGCTCGTTGCGATCCGAGATGTCGTAGTACAGCGCGATCTCGGTGCCGTCCGGCGAGATCGTCGGATGAGCCAGCGTCGGGAGGCTCGCGAGATCTTCGAGGATGTCGGCGTCGTCTGGAAGCATTACGCCATGCTGGGGCGGGGGAGCATTTAACTCCGCGGGAGAGGAAGTCACCGGCCGGCCGGAATCGCTCGTGCGGCGGCGTCCACGCGGCGACGACCGACGGCGTTTTTTCGTTGCACGCCCGTGATCGGACGATGCGACGGTTCGCCGCGATGGTCGCGGTCGCGACGCTGCTGTTGCTCGCCGGGTGTTCGGCGCCGACCCACGGTCCCACGCTGCCGGACCGGCCAAACGCCGGGCCCGGCATGAGCGAGACGCCCGCTCCCGACCCCGACGAGGACGTCATCGGGTGGGAGAACGGCGTCTGGCACGACGACCCCATCCCGATCGACGCCTCCGACGGCCTCGACGAGACCGAACTCGGCCTGATCGTCAACCGGTCGGTGGCCCGCGTCGAGTACCTCCGGCGGGCGGAGTTCGACCGGACGGTCCCCGTGGAGATCATCGGCCGCGAGGAGTTCGCCGATCAGGTTGGCGGCGACGGGGACGGCGTCAACCGGTCGCGACGGCTGTTCGGGAACACGAAGTTCGAGGCGCTGTTCCTCATCGGCGAGGACGAGGACGCCATCGAGCGCCGGCGGAGCAACACGCGGAACACGGTTCTGGGGTACTACGCGCCGGGCAAGGACAGGATCACGATCATCTCCGACAGCGACTCCCCCGTGATAACGGAACGGACGCTCGCCCACGAACTCGTGCACGCCTTCCAGTGGGGCCAGTACGACATGGGCAAGCTCGGCGGACGGACGACGGAGAAACGCAACGCCGGACGCGCGGTGATCGAGGGTGTCGCGCGGTACCTCGACCGCCGCTACGTCGACCGGTGTGGCGAGGCGTGGGATTGTGTCACGCCCCCGGAGACCGACGACGGAAACGGAACCGACGGCGGAGACGAAAGCGACGACGACGGGGGGGTCCATAGGGGAGTGTACCTCCTGCAGTACTTCCCGTACAGCGACGGCCCGGCCCTGGTCGACCGGATGCGCTCCAGGGGCGGGTGGGACGCGGTCGCCGGCCTGTACACCGAACCCCCCGAGAGCACCGAGCAGGTGATCGATCCGACGAAGTACCGCATCGACCGGCCGGCGGAGGTGACCGTCGAGAACAGGAGCACCGGGGAGTGGACGCGAGTGCGTCCGCCGGGTCGCGGTCCGGACTTCGAGACGTTCGGTCAGCCGGGGATCACGGCGATGTTCGCCTACCCCGCCTACGACGACCGCGGGTCCCGCCCCGTGGTTCCCCGCAGCGCGTTCCTGAACCGCGTGAACGGCACCATCGACAGGTCCGACCCCTACGACTACGACATCCCGCCGGCGAGTGGCTGGCGCGGTGACAGGATGTACGCCTACGTCGACGAATCGGGCGAGACGGGCTACGTGTGGCGGCTCGCCTGGGACACCGAGGAGGACGCGACGGAGTTCACCCGGGCGTATCAGCGCCTGCTCCGCTACTGGGGCGGGGAACCCCGGAACGGGGTGTGGCACATCCCGGACCCGGAGAGTCCCTTCGGCGACGCCTTCACCATCCGGGTCGACGGCGAGACGGTGACGATCGTGAACGGGCCGACGGCCGACGACCTCGGGAAGATCCACGCTCCCGCCGAGGGGTGAGCGTCGACGGGGGCGGTCCCGTGACGACCCGACTCCGGAGGACCGGTTTCATGATCCCCTGGTCCCGACGTGACCCATGGAGTACGTCGAAGCCGGCGGAGCCCGGATCCCGAAACTGGGCCTCGGGACGTGGCAAAACACCGGGCCGGGGTGTGCCGACGCCGTCCGGACCGCGCTCGATCTCGGGTACAGGCACGTCGACACCGCCCAGATGTACGACAACGAACGACCAGTCGGGGAAGGGATCGCCGAGGCCGACGTCGATCGCGATGAGGTGTTTCTCACCACGAAAGTGTGGCGGTCGAACCTCCGTGGTGAGGCGGTGCTGTCGTCCGTCCGGGAGAGCCTCGGGAAACTCGGGACCGGGTACGTCGACCTCCTGTTGATCCACTGGCCCCACCCCCGCGTCCCGGTCGCGGAGACCCTCGATGCGATGTCGACCCTGCGGGAGGAAGGCGCCGTCAGACACCTCGGAGTCAGCAACTTCACGCGCGCCCAACTGCGGGAGGCCATGCGCGTCGCCGACGCTCCGCTGGTGACCGACCAGGTGCTGTACCACCCCTACAAGAACCGGGGCGAACTCCGGGAGTTCTGCGTGGAGAACGACCTCGCGCTGACGGCCTACAGCCCCCTCGCGCGTGGCGACGTTCTCGGCGATCCGGTCCTCGAAGGGATCGGCGAGCGTCACGGGAAGACCGCCCCGCAGGTGGCGCTGCGGTGGCTGATCCAGCAGGACGGGGTCGTCGCGATCCCGAAAGCCTCCAGCCGCGACCACATAGAGGCCAACCTCGCCGTGTTCGACTTCGCGCTGACGCCCGAGGAGGTGGCGACGATCCACGACCGCTCGCCGAGCATCGGCCGCCGCCTCCGGGACTCCGTTCCCCGCCTCATGCGGCGAGTGCCGTTCTGATACTGACTGCGGACGGTCGGAGCGGTAAAACGCTACAACAGTCAGTATCAATCCGTGGCGTCTTTCTTCTCCAGTTCGAGGATCATGACCTCCCAGTCGGGAGCGTCTTTGCCGTTGCGGTACACCCAGCTTCCCCGCGGATCGAGGCCGTTACCGGTCGCGCTGTGGAGCAGGCGGTCCAGCGCCGCTTCGAACTGGGCTTCCGTCGTGATGTTTCCCTCCGTGGGATTGTCTCTTGTCATTGAATATATGCCCCGGCGAAGAACCGGAACGTCCTGATTGAGCGCAACCTACTGTGGGTTACGCGATATCGTCTTCGAGTAGGCACAAACTTTCGTATCTTTACATGGAGACCACGCGGGATAGTACCTCCGGAAGACATGGTACACCAAGTAGATACGCTCTTCGGGCCGATACGGCAGGCCCGGGTTTTAATCCGTTCACCGACACAATGCCGATATGAGCGTCATCGTCACTCTCTCGCTCCCGGCCGAGGAGTTCGAGCTGGGGCGGGCTCTCGGTATGGAGGGGAACACGGTCACGTCCCTGGAGTCGATCGTGCCGCTAGGTGGGGAGTCGGTCCCCTTCTTCCGGATCCACGGGGGCCGGCAGTCCTTCGAGGCGGCCACCCAGGACCACCCTGCGGTCAACGACATCCGCCTGGTCAACACCCACAACGGGGAGGCCCTGTACGCGCTCGACTGGAACGTCTCGGAGGACACCTTCTTCCGCGGCATCGTCGAGACGAACGGGTCGCTCCTGGAGGCGAAGGGGACCGCCTCCGAGTGGTCGTTCGATCTGCGGTTTCGCTCCCACAGCGCGCTCGGCGCGTTCCAGGAACACTGCGTGAACAACGAGATCCCGATGGACGTCCAGCGGATCTACAACCCCACCAAGCCGGACGCTGGTCCGTGGTACGGACTGTCGGGACCGCAGCGGGAGACGCTCGGCCGCGCCGTCGAGCGGGGCTACTACGACATTCCCCGGGGCTGCTCGACGAAGGACCTCGCCGAGGACTTCGACCTGTCCGACCAGGCCGTGACCGAGCGTCTCCGCCGCGGCATCTCTAGCCTGGTCGAGAACACGATCCTCATCGATGATTCGTGGGGCGTGGCTGGCGACGTCCCCAAAAACGAGTGACACCGGACTCCACCCCGATCGGGCGAAGCTCCGTTTCTCAGTCCGGCGATTCCGTCCCGCGCCCGTCTTTCTCGTGCCGGAGTGACTCATGAACGCCGGCGTCATACTGATCGTCGTATACTGTCGGACGGAACGTTTGATAATCTCCGCCGGGGACCGCGACACCGGGCGCGGTAGTCCCGACGGGTCACGCCGTTGGATCACCCGAGGAACTCGACGCCCGTGAACTCGAACCGGGCCCCGCCCGAGGCAGCCTCGACCACGACGGCGTCCCAGCCGTGGGCGCTGGCGATGGTGCGGACGATCGAGAGTCCGTAGCCGCTGCCGTCCTCGGCCGTGGTGATGCCGTGATCGAACACCACATCCCGGCTGTCGGCCGGGATCCCCGGGCCGTCGTCGGCGACGTAGAACCCGTCCTGGAGCGGGCCGATGCTGACCGTGGCGCCCTCGCCGCCGTGGTCGACCACGTTCCGGAACAGGTTCTCGAACAGTTCACGGAGGCGATCCGCGTCGGCGCTCACCGACGGCACGGGCTCATACTGGAGCGTGGTTCCGTCGGCGGCCCCGCCGGTTCCGAGCCAGGCGTCGCCGATCACCGCCTCCAGGTCGGTCGGTTTCGGGTCCTTGACGACGTCGCCCTGGCGGGCCACGCGTAGCAGGTCCTCGACCAGTCGCTCCATGCGGTCGGTCGTCTCCTCGATCGTGGAGATGTGCTCCTCCTCGCCCGTCTTCTGGTACTGTTCGAGACGGCCGTCGATCACGTTCAGCGGGGTTCGCAGGTCGTGGGCGAGGATGTCGGTGAACTCCTTGAGCCGGTCGTTCTGGCGCTCGAGCATCCGCTCGTACTGTTTCTTGTCCGTCGTGTCGTGGCTGACGACGGCGTATCCCAGTAGCTCGCCGTCACCCAACGGGGAGAGCGTCACCGTCGCCCAGAAGACCGACCCGTCCGCGCGCTCGTGCCAGGTTTCGCTCTCGACGGAGTCGCGCGCCGCCTCCTCGAGTAGGTCTCCCACCGGTCGGTCCTGCTCGGCGTCGTCCGCGAAGAGGACGCTGATCCCGCGATCCATGACGGTCCCGGCGTCGTGCCCGTACAGTTCTCGTGCCGGCTCCGGCCAGTCCGTGATCCGGCCCTCCGGATCGAGGGCGAACACCGCGTGTCCGGTAGTGCCGTCGATCAGATCCGCCGGGTCCATCGGGGACTCCGGTAACGCCTCGCTTCCCGGCTCGCCGTCGTCACTCGACCCGGCCATGCGTGATTATCGCTCCGTGCAGTCAAGTGTTAATCGGATGACCAACCAAGGCGTTTATTACCCGAGGTGGATACGCCGACACGAGTCATTGTTAGTCGACGCGCCACCGCAGCACT
>CAYSJP010000118.1:0-7021 GCA_964431395.1 uncultured Halobacteriales archaeon | reverse complement strand
TCGCCACGACCGACCCCGCGGTGCGAAACGGATTTACGTCCGACGGGCGCGAGCACGAACGATCGCATGTCCCGGACGCGCTCGTCAGGACGGCTCCGCGTGGCGGCGGCGGTTCTCCTCGCTCTCGCGGTACTCGCTCCTGCCGTCACCGCCGGGGCCCCGCCGCCCCGGTCGGTCTGTGAGCCGTGCCACGAGGACCTCGAGCGCGGCGCCGAGCAACACGGGATCGGGATCGACATCACGGGAAGCACCGCGACGATGCAGGTCCACGAGAACGGGACCGCCACGTGGACGGTCACGAGCCACTACGTGCCGGGCGCGTACGACGGCGACCCCGACGCCGAGCGCCGGAACGTCTCGGCGCTCGCGACCGACCCCGAACTCCGCCGCGACGTCGCGTCGCGCGCCGTCGGCAGCTACTACGACCCGGACACCGATCGCCTCCGTTCGGTGGCGGCGAACGATTCAGCCATCCGGTTCACCTTTCGCGAGCGCGACGTCGCCCGGGAGACGCCCGGCGGCGTCCTCATCGTCGACGCTTTCCACACCGGCGGCTCCGGAACCGGGTGGTACGTCGACGTAACCCGCCTCCGGATCGTCGGCCCCGACGGGACGGTGATCGCGAACGGCGCCGCGGACGCGGTCGGCGACGCTACTGCGACCGCCGCGAACGGGACGCTCACGCTGGCAGGGGACGTCGAGGATCCGCCCGCGTTCGACCGGAACGACGTGTACGTCGCGTTCGCGAAGCCGGGGCCAGCCGCCGGCGTTCTCGCCGAGGCCGGGATCGCCCTCGCGACGCTCCCGATCGCCCTCAAGGTGTTCCCCGTCGTCCACCTCCCGGGGCTCGCGGTGCTTCTGGCCCTCCTGGGCCTCGCTCGCTGGCGGCGCGGCGGCGAGGCCGGCCCGGATCGCGGACGGGCCCGCCGGTGGACCGTCGCCTCCGTCGGCGGGTACCTCGCCGTCACGCTGCTGGTCCGCCCCCCGACCGCCTCCCCGGGAATGTTCTTTTTCGTCCTGACGGCGCTGTTCGTCCTGTTCGGCCTCGCGATCGGGCTCGTGAACTGGTTCGCGTACGGCCGACTCGGAGCAACTCCGGGGTAGCCCGGTCCGGCGTTTCGCCCCGACGACCACCCTCCGGAGCCGATCGCAAGACTCCTACCCGCGCTCGCCGAACCCCGGTCGATGCCGGTTTTCGAGATCAGCGACGCCGACGCGGCGGGGCGGATCGGCGAACTCGATGTCCCTCGCGCCGACGCAACCGTCGAGACGCCGGCGCTGTTGCCCGTGATCAACCCCCATCTCCGGACGATCCAGCCCGCCGACATGGCGGAGATGGGCGCACGGATCCTGATCACGAACTCGTATATCTTCTACGGTAGCGACGAGTACCGCGAGGCCGCCCTCGAGGAGGGCTTACACGAGGTGCTGGACTTCCCGGGGCCGATCATGACCGATTCCGGCTCCTTCCAGCTCGCGGAGTACGGCGAGATCGACGTGGACACGCCCGAGATCCTGCGCTTCCAGCGCGAGATCGGCTCCGACATCGCGACGCCGGTGGACATCCCCACCGAACCCGAGGCCGCCCGCGAACGGGCGGTGGCGGAACGCGCGGAGACGCAGGACCGCCTCGAGACGGCCGCCGCCTTCGACGCAGGGGGGATGCTCGTCACCGCGCCGGTCCAGGGATCGACCTACGCCGATCTCCGGGAGCGCGCCGGCCGGGAGGCCCGGGAGGCCGGACTGGACGTGTTCCCGATCGGCGGCGTCGTCCCCCTGCTCAACGACTACCGCTACGCCGACGTCGTCGAGGTCGTGGTCGCCGCCAAGCGCGGGCTCGGTCCGGCCACACCGGTCCACCTCTTCGGCGCGGGCCACCCCATGACCTTCGCGCTCGCCGCCGCGATGGGGTGTGACCTGTTCGACTCGGCAGCGTACGCCCTCTTTGCCCGCGACGGCCGGTACCTCACGGTCCGGGGCACCGAACACATAGAAGACCTCGCGTACTTCCCCTGTGCGTGCCCAGTGTGTGCGGAGCACGCGCCCGCGGACCTCCGGGGGGCGGACGACGAGGAGACCGAGCGCCTGCTCGCGGAGCACAACCTCCACGTCAGCTTCGCGGAGATCCGGCGGATCAGGGGGGCGATCCGGGCCGGGAATCTCCTCGAGCTGGTGGAGGCGCGGGCCCGTGGCCACCCCGACCTGCTGGACGGTTACCGCGCACTGCTGGATCACGCGGACTGGCTCGAAACCAACGATCCCGTCCGCAAGGGCACGTTCTTTTATCTCTCCGCGGAGAGCGCGCGCCGCCCGGAGGTGCTGCGCCACCACGAGCGCCTGGATCGGCTCGACCCGCCCGACGAACTCCTGCTTGCAACCCCGGGTGCCGACACCCGCGACGCCGACCCGGCACACGACGCCGTCTGGACGCTCGCGCCCGCGTTCGGCCCGGTGCCACCGGCGCTCGCGCAGTCCTACCCCCTGAGCGCCGAGGTCCCCGACCGCCTCGACGACGCCGCCCACGAGGCGGCAGTCGAGGGCGCCACGCGGCTCGCGGAGGTCCATCCCGACGTCTCCATCGCGGTGCTCCCGGGAGACTGGCCCCGCGAGGCCTTCGACGAACTCCCGGACGCCGTCGAACTTCTCGACGCCGCGTGACCGTCGGAGGCCACCGAGAGTCGCGCCTGGAGGGGTAGAAATCCGCGCCAATATATGCGCTTCGGACAACGCTTTTGTGTAGGAGCCACATGCGTGTCATTGACTGCCATGTTCGAGGAGTTCTCCGCCGGCTACTACCTCGGTCGACTGTACGTCGAGCCCCACGAGGGTGAGCAGGCCGTGATTCACGACGAACACCACGAGCGCGCCAACGAGCAGGTGTACGCGACCGGCGAGGGCGTCGGGCGCCTCGACAACCCGCTAGTGATGAAAGTCGACGGAGCGCACTTCCCCGTCCACGGCGCGAGCGACGTGCCCGCCCGCACACTCGCCGTGCCCGGGGAGTTGCTCGACGCCACCGGCATCGAGGACCCGCCGACGCTGACGGAGGTCCTGGTCGCGAAGGCCGGGCAGGCGAGCCAGCTCCTGCGGCTGTTCGGGGCGTCCCCGACGGGCGATTCCAGCCTCTCGCTGTAGCCGGAGAACGGACGCTCTCGGGATCGGGAAACGGAGCTTCACCCGACGGGGGAAAGTACAAGACCGTCCCGCTCCCCCCTACGGGCATGTTCGACGAGCTACTCGGTCGCGCCGAGCTGAAAGAGCGGATCGGGGAGCTGGAGGGGGAGATCGAGAACCTCGAGGACCGTCTCGCGGCCGAACAGGGGCGCCGCGCGTCGGCGGTCGAGGACCGCCAGGAGGCCCAGGAGCGTGCAAACAGGCTCGAGGACCGCATCGCGGACCTGGAGGGCCAGGTGGAGCGGGCCCGCGAGGGCGAGGCGACGATCGCCTCTCGCGGCACCGAGCAACTCCGCGGGGACCGCCTCGCCGAGGTGCTCGCCCGTCTCGAGAGCTTCGAAACGGGCCCGGAGGGCGCGCTCACGGCGATGGTCGAGGCGTCCGCGCCCGGCGCGGTACGGGACCTGCTGGGCGAGCGCGCCGCGCTCGTGAACCGCGCCGCGCCGTGTCTCGCCTTCGTTGACGACGCCGGCCTCGTGAGCGTCGCCATCGAGCCCGCGCTCGCCCCCGATTCGTTCGTCGAGTGGGACGACCGATTCCGGATCGACCGGTCGTGGTTCCTTCCCCGGGGTGCGTTCGGCTTCGCGCTCGTTCGATCCGACGTGTTCGCCTACGGCGCCTACCGGGGACGGGAGCGCGTGGACTTCGAGGGTTTCGAGAGCGAACTCACGAGCGAGCACTCCAAGGGCGGGTTCTCACAGTCGCGCTTCGAGCGCCGCCGCGACGAGCAGATCGACGACCACCTCGGGGAGTGCCGGGCCGTTCTGGAGGAGCGCGACCCCGACCAGTTGATCGTCGTCGGCGAGCGCACCGTGATCGGCGAGTTCCCGGGCCTCGCCGACCACGCCGCGACCGTCGACGCCACCGGCGACCCGGAGGCGGCGCTTACGGACGCCTTCGACTCGTTTTTCGCCGCGACGCTGCACCTGGTCTGATCCCGCTATGACGGACGCCACCCCCGACTCCGCTCCCGACCTCGACCCCGACCGCGTTGCCGTCCTCGCCCACGGGAAGTTCCCCGACCGCGCGAAGACCGCCGTCGGCATCCTGCGGTACGCCGACTACGAGGTCGCCGCCGTCCTCGACCGCGAGACCGCGGGCTCCCGGGTGACCGATCACGTCCCCGGCGTGCGGGACGCCCCGATCGTCGCCTCGATGGCGGACGCCCCCGCGTGTGACGCCCTCGTCGTCGGGATCGCGCCCATCGGCGGCGGGTTCGAGGCGTCCTGGCGCCCGGACGTCCGCGAGGCCCTGGAACGCGGGTGTGACGTCGTCGCCGGCCTGCACTACTTTCTCGCCGAGGACGACGAGTTCGCCCGCCTCGCCGACCGCAACGACTGCGCGCTGTGGGACGTTCGCCGTCCCCCCGAGGACCTCACGGTCGCGGAGGGGGTCGCCGACGGGGCCGACGCCGGCGTCGTCCTCACGGTCGGCACGGACTGCTCGACGGGCAAGATGACGACGACGATGGAGCTGGCCCGCGCCGCCCGCGAGCGCGGTCTCGACGCCGCGGTCGTCCCCACGGGACAGACCGGCATCCTGATCGAGGGGTGGGGCATCGCCGTCGATCGCGTCGTCGCCGATTTCGCCGCCGGCGCCGTCGAGCGGATGATTCTGGAGGAGCGCGACCGCGACCTCCTGCTCGTCGAGGGCCAGGGCAGCGTCGTCCACCCCGCCTACTCGGGCGTGACGACCGCGATCCTGCACGGCGCCGCGCCGGACGCGCTGGTGCTGTGTCACGCCGCCGGCCGGGAGGCGATCCACGGCTACGGGGACACCGCCCTGCCCGCGCCGGGGACCTGCGTCGATCTCTACGAGTCCCTCGCCGCGCCGGTCCACGAGGCGCCGGTCGTCGCCGGGTCGCTCGCGACGTACGACGTGGACGACCCCGAGGAGGCAAGCGACGCGGTCGACGCGTTCGCGCGCGCGACCGGCGCGCCGGCGACCGACCCCGTGCGGTTCGGTGCGGGCGAGTTGCTCGACGCCGTCCTCGAGGCGACCGATCCATGACGCTCGCGGCGCGCTTCGAGCGCCTCGAACTCCCGCTCGAGGATCCGTTCACCATCTCCCGGGGAACCGCCGAGACGGCGGAAAACGTCCTCGTCGAGATAGCGGACGGCGAGCACGTCGGGATCGGCGCCGCGGCGCCCTCGAGGCGGTACGACGAGACGCCCGACAGCGTCGAGGCGGTCCTGCCCGACCTGCTCGCGGTCGTCGAGTCGGTCGGCGATCCCCACGCGCTCGCCCGGATCGAGCGCCGCCTCCGCGAGACGGCGCCGGGAGAGGCCGCGGCCCGCGCCGCCGTCTCGATCGCCCTGCACGACCTGGTCGGCAAGCGGCTGGACCTCCCGCTGTCCCGCTACTGGGGGCTCGACCCCGGCGCCGCGCCCGCCTCCTCGTTCACGATCGGCATCGACGACCCCGACCGGATGGGGGAGGCGGCCCGGGCCACGGTCGAGGCCGGATTCCCGATCCTGAAGCTGAAAGTCGGGAGCGACCGTCCCGTCGAGCGCGTCGCCGCCGTCCGCGAGGCGGCGCCGGGCGCGACGATCCGCGTCGACGCGAACGAGGCCTGGAGTCCCGACGAGGCGATCCGGATCATCGGTGACCTCGCCGATCACGGCGTCGAGTTCGTCGAACAGCCCGTCCCGGCCGACGACCCCGGGGGACTCGCACGCGTCGGCGAGGGTGCGACCCTCCCGCTCGCCGCGGACGAGAGCTGTCTCGTCGCCGCCGACGTTCCGGGCGTCGCGGCGTGGGCCGACGTCGTCGTCGTGAAGCTCGCGAAGTGCGGCGGTCTCCGGGAGGCCGTCCGGGCGATCCACGCCGCGGGCGCTCACGGTCTCGACGTCATGCTCGGCTGCATGGTCGAGTCGAACGCCTCGCTGGCGGCCGCCTGTCACCTCGCCCCCCTGAGCGAGTACGCCGACCTCGACGGCTCGTTGCTGCTCGCCGAGGACCCCTTCGCCGGCGTCCCGATGTCCGGCGGAGCGATCGACCTCGGCGCAGTCGGTCGGCCGGGAACGGGCGCACGCCGGGGCTGATCGCTGGACCTCGGGGGATTCAAATACGCCCCCGGCGTTGTCCGGGCCGGATGCGGGTGAGCCACTACTTCGAGTGGGAGGGCAAAATAACGGGCGGGCACGCCCAGTCGGTGCGCAACCAGCGGGAGATCCTGGATCGCCACGGGATCGCGTACACGACCGAGCCGGCGCTCGACGCCGACCTCCTGCATCTCAACAACATGGGTCCCCGATCGATCTACTACGCCAAGCGCGCCCGCCGGCGGGGAGTGCCGGTCCTCGTCCACGCCCACCAGACCGCCGAGGACTTCCGGGAGAGTTTCGCCTTCTCGAACCTGCTCGCGAAACCGCTGCGGCCCTATCTGGAGTACGCCTACGCCCACGCCGACCACCTCGTCTGTCCCTCCGAGCACAACCGCTCGGTGTTGGAGACCTACACCGACGCCGAAAAGACCGTGATCTCGAACGGGTTCGACCCCGGGCGGCTGGAGGGGTTTTCGGACCTTCGCGAGGAGTACCTCGACCGCTACGACCTGGAGCCGCCGGTGATATTCAACTTCGGACACGTCATCCCGCGGAAGGGCCTGGAGACGTTCGTCGGGACCGCCCGCCGGATGCCCGATCTCGACTTCGTCTGGTTCGGCTACCTCAACCCCACGGGCGGTCGCCTGGACGCCCTCCTGCGGAGCCGGGAGACGACCCGGCTCGTGGAGTCGGCGCCGGAGAACTGCACGTTCACCGGCTACATCGAGGACCCCCGGGGCGCCTTTGCGGCCGGCGACGTGTTCTTCTTCCCCACCAAGAACGAGAACGAGGGGATGGCG
>CAYSJP010000117.1:3063-7030 GCA_964431395.1 uncultured Halobacteriales archaeon | reverse complement strand
GTATCCATCATCCAATTTATGTCATCACATGAATCAGTATAGCTCGGTGTCGAGTCCGTCGACATGCGTAACGTCGCGATCGTTGGTCACGACGGCCTCGTTCGTCGTCAGACCCGTTGCGGCGACGATCGAGTCGGTCGAGCCGAGATTTGGCTTCGTGTCACCGACCAGGTGCTGGCCTTCCAAGGCGCCCGCCCGGCGAGCGATGTGTTCGTAGAGGGGAACGACGGGCTTGTTCTCGATGAGTGCCTCGTATGCACGGGTGTTTCCGGTCGAGTCGTCTCCGGCGCCCGCACTAACGTGGAGTTCCTGATAATGACTGTTGTAGGCAATTGCCGTATCGACCGCCCGACGGCGGATTGCGCTGTTGATCGCCACCGCGGGAGGGTTCGCACTAGCCACCGGCGATCGGGACTCCCGACGCCGGCGATCACCGGGACGAGACGGGAACGATCGGTGTCAGCGCCGCTCCTCCAGCATCTCCGCCGTTGCCCGTTCGATGGCCTCGTCGCTGGACATCTCCGGCTCGTAACCGAGCGCCGCGAGCTTCTCGATCGAGAGGCGCATCCGTGGGACGTCGCCCACCCACCCCCGGTCACCGCCGGTGTACTCGTAGTCCGGATCGAGCCCCATCGCCGAACTCACGACGTCGGCGATCCGGTCGACGGAGGTGGTCGTGCGCGTCCCCAGGTTGTACGTGTTCACGGGCGCGTCGGCGTTCTCGACGACGTGAACGATCGCGTCGATGCACTCCGAAACGTACATGTACGATTTCTCCTGGCGGCCGTCGCCCAGGATCTCCAGGGTCGTGGGGTCATCCCGTAACTTCGCGATGAAGTCGTTGATCACGCCCCACCCCAGGCGCGGGCCGACGACGTTGGCAAAGCGGAACGACCAGACCGTGAAGTCGTGGCTGTGGGCGTACACGGAAAGGAGGGCCTCCTCACCGAGTTTGGAGGCGCCGTAGACGCTGATGGGCTCCATGGGCGCGAAGTCCTCCGGCGTCGGTCGGGGCGCCTCGCCGTACACGACCGAGGAGGAGGTGAAGGCGATCGCGTCGACGCCGACCTCGTCCATCCGGTCGAGGACGTTCTCCGTGAGGCGGTTGTTCTCGCGGTACTGCGCGACGTCGTCCCGGGAGGGGTCCTTGTCGGCCGCGAGGTGGAACACGACATCGACGTCACCGGTGATCGCCTCGGCGACCACGTCCGGATCGGCGACGTCACCCTCGACGAACGTCGCGTCCCCGGGAACGAGGCCGGGGTCGCCGTTCGAGAGGTCGTCGACGACGACCACATCGTTGTCCGCGAGGAGCCGATCGACGAGGTGGGAGCCGACGAAGCCCGCGCCGCCGGTCACGGCGACGCGCTTGTCCGCGAGGTTCATGCAGGGGGAAACTCCGGGCCGGCAAAATGCGTTCCGGTCCGCGGGATCGGCCCCGATCGCGGAGGCAAGCGGCGGCTATCGCCATCGTTAGAAAGCCCGAACTGCTGGGAGTACGCATGGTGTACACGTACGGCGGGGACGCGGGCCGCCGGTTGCGGGAGTCCTACGCGGAGGACGCGGACCCGTTCCCGGTCGATCCGACGCTGAGTTTTCCGGAGCGGGAGCCGGGTCGCGAGGAGGTCACGCTTCTCAGGCGGCTGTTCTTTCCCAGGTGCTGGAACGCCGGATCCGTGACGGAAGACGCGGGCGCCGTCAGCGAGGCGCTCTCGGATCTCGGATCGCTCCTCTGTCTGGGCATCGAGCCCTACACCGGTGAACACTGCACCGACCGGGTGGACGAGGTGCTCGACGCCCTCCCCGCCATCCGGCAGACGCTGAAGAAGGACGTGGAAGCCGCGTACAAGGGCGACCCCGCGGCGAAGAGCTACGTCGAGATCATCCGCTCGTATCCGGGGTTCCAGGCGATCATGATACAGCGCGTCGCACACGCCCTCTACGAGGAGGACGTCTCGGCGTACGCGCGAGAACTCACCGAGTACGCGAAAACCGAGACCGGGATCGACATGCACCCCGGTGCGGAGATCGGCGACTGGTTCTTCATCGACCACGGGACCGGCGTCGTCGTCGGGGAGACGGCGACGATCGGTGACTGGGTGCGCATCTACCAGAACGTGACGCTGGGTGCCCTCCACTTCGAGGAAGAGGAAGACGACCGCCACAGTCTGAAGAAGGGGTACAAGCGCCACCCGGACATCGGCGACCACGTCGTCGTCGGGGCCGGGACGAAGATACTCGGCGCCGTCAGCATCGGCGACCACGTCAGCATCGGCGCGAACTCCTGGATCACCGAGGACGTCCCGGAACACACGAGCGTGTACATCGCCGATCACCCGGAACAGGAACGAAAGAGAAACGACCAGTACTGAGGTGGGATCCGCCCGCGCCGTCGACCGAAAGCCCCTCACGGCCCCGCCGCGTCGCCCGACGTATGCAGGAAACTCCCGAGACGGTCGTCCTCAGGCTCGGCCACCGGCCGGGGCGGGACGACCGCATGACGACGCACGTCGCCCTCACCGCGCGGGCGCTCGGCGCCGATCGCGTCGTCCTGCCGACGAACGCGACCGACGCCGTCGAGACCGCCCGCGACGTGACCGACCGCTTCGGCGGCCCCTTCGACGTCGGGACGAGCGGCGAACTCCTCGGGATCGTCCGGGACTGGGAGGGGGTCGTCGTCCACCTCACGATGTACGGCGAGCGTGTCCAGGACGTCGAGACCGGAATTCACGAGCGTCACGCGGACGCCCCGCTGTTGATCGTCCTGGGCGCGGAGAAGGTTCCCTTCGAGGTGTACGACCACGCCGACTGGAACGTCGGCGTCACGAACCAGCCCCACTCGGAGGTGGCCGCGCTCGCCGTCTTCCTCGACAGGCTGTTCGAGGGGCGGGAGCTCGACCGGGAGTGGGCGGACGCGGACCGGGAGATCGTCCCCCAGGCGATGGGCAAGCGCGTCGAGGAGCGCGAGTGAACTACTCCGCGCTGTCTCGGAGCTGATCCCGGTCGGACCCGGGGGCTGACCCCGGACGTTTATGATTCGTGCGACCGGATGGGAAGGGGAGATGTCGCACCCGGAGCCGGACGCGGTCGAGCCACGCCTCGATTCCGACGCGGTCGACCGGTACCTCGGACGGATCGGTCTCGACGCCGACGAGGTCCGGGCCCGCGACCGGGACACCGGGACCCTGGCGCGGTTGCAAGCGGCCCACGTCAGGCACGTCCCCTTCGAGAATCTCTCGATCGTCGGCGACCCGTTCGGCGACGCGCCGGGCGAGGGAGTGACGCTCGAACCGTCCACCCTCTATCGGAAGATCGTCGAGCGCGAGCGGGGCGGCTACTGCTTCGAGCTCAACGGCCTCTTCGTGGCGCTTCTTGACGCGCTGGGGTTCGACGCCCACCGCGCGGCAGCGATGATCGTCCCGGAGGACGGCGTGCACACGACTCCCGCCAACCACCACGCCATCGTCGTCACGCTCGACCGGCGGTACGTCGTCGACGTCGGGATGGGCTCGCCCCGGATGCGCCGGCCCGCGCCGGTCGGGGGCGGATCGACGCCGGCCGATTCGGCCGGCGCGGAGTGGCGCGTCGTCCCGAACGACCGCCCGACCTACGGCCTGACGACCGAGTACCGGAACGACGGCGGGTGGGAGCCCCGGTACGTGTTCGACCCGACGCCGCGTGACCTGTCGTACTTCGAGGCGGCGTGTGACTACCTCGCCACGGCGCCGGAGTCGCCGTTCACGGAGGGCGTCACCGTCCAGGTCGGCACCGAGGAGGGGTGGCGCGAACTCACGCGGGAGACGGTCGCCCGCGTCGAGAACGGCGAACGGACCGAACGGGACGTCCCGGCGGAGGAGTGGTACGACCTCCTGTCGGCGGAGTTCGACCTCTCCGTGCCGGAGTGACGGCCGTTCGGTGGCGGGTTGTCGGCCGGGGGCCATGCGGAGACCTGCTCCCGGCCGCGAGG
>CAYSJP010000117.1:0-2963 GCA_964431395.1 uncultured Halobacteriales archaeon | reverse complement strand
CCGCGAGGCTGGAGACGAAGAATTAATGCACGACGGGCGCCCAAAAGTGGATAATGGCTTTTGAGGACCTGCTCGAAGATCCCGTCATCCAGAAGTACCTCCACGAGCTGGTCGGACCCCGCGGAATGCCGGTTGCGGCCGCCCCGCCCGACGGGGAAGTGACCGACGAGGAACTCGCCGAGGAGCTCGATCTCGAACTCAACGACGTCCGACGGACGCTGTTCATCCTGTACGAGAACGACCTCGCGTCGTACCGGCGGGTGCGCGACGAGGACTCGGGGTGGCTGACCTACCTCTGGACCTTCGGGTACGGCGGCATCCCCGAGAACCTCCAGTCGGAGATGCACCGGCTACTCGAGGGTTTGGAGGAGCGCCGTGGTTACGAGCGCGACCACCAGTTCTACCTGTGTGACGTCTGTAGCATCCGCTATGAGTTCGCCGAGGCGATGGAACAAGGGTTCGAGTGTCCCGAGTGTGGCTCCGCGCTCCAGGACATGGACAACGCGCACCTCATCGAGGCGATGGACGAACGCATCGAGGCGCTCCGGGCGGAACTGAACGTGGAAGTCGAGGCCGCCTGATGGTCATCCTGGCGACGAAAGTGTACGTCGAGGGAGGCGCGCGCGACCGGGCACTGGACTCCCTCGACGCGCTGGTGGAGAACGACCTCGCGGAGCTGTCGGCCGACGCGGAGGTCGGCCTGCGCGACGACGGTTTCCCCAGCGTGACCGTGACGGGCGAGGACGCAGCGGCCGCCCGGAACCTCCTCCGGGAGCGCTGGGGGGCGGTCGTCCCCGACCGCGAACCCGGCGAGACGTACGTCGGCACCCTCGCGGAGTGGGACGAAAAGGGGTTCGTCCTGGACGCCGGCGAGGAGGTGCGGGTCCCGGCCGGGGAGTTCGGCCTCGGGCCCGGGACGCCGGGACAGGTCCGCGAACGGTTCGGTCTGGTCCAGCACGTCCCCCTCCGGTTCGCCGGGGGCGATCCGCCGCGCCTCGCCGACGGCGAGCGCGACCGGCTGTACGACTGGCGGCGCGGCTCCGGACGCGTGAACGTCAACAGCGCAACCAGAAGCGAGGTGCGCGCGACGGTGAACCGGGCGGGTCACGCCGAGGACATCGTGACGGTCGAGCGGCTCGGGCTGCTCGAACAGAGCATCGTCTGTGCGGAGGGCACCGACCCCCCGGGACTGCTCGCCAGCATCGGCGGGTACCTCCCGTCGGAACTGCTGTGTGTGATCCCGTGAGGTGATCCCGTGAGACGCACGCTCGGGCTCCTCGCGCTCTGTGTGCTCGTCCTGACGTCCGGCTGTGCCGCGCTGGGCCCCGGCGGAGTGTCCGAAAGCGACCTCTCCGAGGAGGTCGATCACGACTGGAACACGACCGCCAACGCCACGTTCGACCTCGAGAAGGACAGTTACAAAGCCGTCTACCGGCTGGAAGACACGGAATCGGTCGAGCTGTACCGGCCGCGTCGCGTCCGGAACCGGGAGCCGGTCGATCCGAAGGGGCTGTCGTTCCGGTACCGCAACGGGACGGTCGTCAATCTGACGACGGCCGACGTCGAGCGCTCGAACGGAGCGACGGTCGTGACGCCGCCCGTCCCGAACGGGTCGATCGGCTTTGCCGCCAGCCGACCCAGCAAGCGGCTCAACGTCCCGACGAACGTGGAGGGGTCCTACGAGGTCGTCCTGCCGGAGAACGGGCGGGTGCAGTACCCACTGCTCGGGCGCGTGAACCCCGACGCGGACGATCGGTTCGTCGGCGAGGACGACAGGGTCCACCTCCGGTGGGACGACCCCGGCAGGGACAGCCTCGCCGTGGAGTACTACCTCGTCCGTGACCTCCTCTTGCTCGTCGGGGTGGTCGCCCTCGCGGTCCTCGTCATCGGCGGCGGCGGCGCGTACTACTTCCTCGTGATCCGGCGGCTCAGACGCCGCCGAGACGAGGTCGCCCTCGACGTCGAGACGGGCGACTCCGAGTGACGCCGACTCTCCGGCGTACCCGGAGCCAGCCGGCCCCCCGGTGCACGCGAACTCCGGCGGCGGCCTGACGGCGCCCTTTTCTCGCTCGGGCTCCAACAGACGCTCATGCGAGTCGCGGTGATAACTGTCGGTGACGAGCTGCTCGCGGGGGACACGGTGAACACCAACGCCGCGTGGCTCGGCCGACAGCTCGATTCGTGCGGCGCCCGCGTCGAGCGGATCGTCACCGTGCCCGACCGGGTCGAGGATATCGCGATGGAGGTCAACGAGGCCCGGGCCGCCCACGACGCCGTGATCGTCACCGGCGGGGTCGGGCCGACCCACGACGACGTGACGATGGACGGCGTCGCCGCCGCACTCGGGGTGCGGATGGAACGCAACGACGACGCCGTCGCGTGGATCGATACGCACGACGCGTACTCACACGACGACCTGGTGGACGGCACCGCCGACCTGCCGGCGGGCGCGCGGATGCTGGAAAATCCCGAAGGGGTCGCCCCCGGCGCCGTGCTCGAGGGCGAGGACGGCGTTCCCGTGTACGTTCTCCCGGGCGTGCCCGGGGAGATGAAGCGGATGTTCGAGACCGTCGCCGGGGAGTTCTCCGGGACGGAGCGGACGCGGAGGGTCATCGAAACGCCCGCGCCGGAGAGTTCGCTCATCGAGTACTTCGAGGCGGTCCGCGAGCGGTTCGCGGTGTCGATCGGCAGCTATCCGGGCGAGCGCGTGAGCATCAAGGTCGAGGGCGAGGACCCCGAGGAGGTCGAGCGTGCGGCGGCGTGGCTCCGCGAGCGCGTCGAGAAGCCATAGTCCGGCAGTCGGTGTTAGCGGTACAGAAGGGCGAGCCACCCGAGTACGATGACGATCCCGGCAACCGTCACGACGGTACCCGAGAGGCCGGCGGGGATCGACGAGCCGGATTCGGCGAGGGGCACGAACATACGCCGGAGTTTCTCGGCTACGCTATTAGTCGGTTCGCTCC
>CAYSJP010000116.1:0-7227 GCA_964431395.1 uncultured Halobacteriales archaeon | reverse complement strand
CGAGCTGGCGGTTCACCCACGCGTAGTTGATCGCCGCCCCCATCGCGAGGTAGTACTCCTCCGCCAGCTGGGAGCCGGCGGGCGCCGCGGCGAGTTCCTTGTCGGGCAGCTGTTCTAACAGTCCCTGGTGGGCGGTCTCGACCTTCCGGAGGTAGTCCGTACAGACCTGGTGGCCGAGTCCCCGCGAGCCACAGTGGATCAGGACGACGATCCGGTCCTCCTCGAGTCCGAACTCCTCGGCCACGTCATCCAGGAACACGTCGGTCACGCGCTGGACCTCGAGAAAGTGGTTGCCCGAGCCCAGCGATCCGATCTGGCTCCTGCCCCGGTTTTTCGCCTCCTCGGAAACCATCCCGGGATCGCTGCGGTCGAACACGCCCTCGTCCTCACAGTGCTCCAGGTCCTCGGGCACCGCGTACCCGTTCTCCAGCGCCCAGTCCATGCCACGATCGAGGATTTCCTCGACGGTGCCCACGTCGGACTCGACCACGCCGCCGCCGCCGAGACCAGATGGTATGCTGTCAAAAAGAGCGTCGACGAGTTCGTCTTCCCGCCCACGTACGTCACTGTACGAAAGGTTCGTTCGTATCATCCGGACGCCACAGTTCGAGACCACGAAGCCGTCGGCCAGGAAGTTGTGCGCGTCGTGTTCGACGCCGAGGTCGTAGACCCGCGTTTCGCCCAGTTCCGTGATCGACGAGATCGTTGTCGCGATCGTCAGGTTCTCGCGGACGCTCCGTCCGGCGCAGAATTCCTCGAAGTCGGGAAAGTCACTCGGCGGACGCGGTCGTCCGTCACGTCCACTCCAGAGGCTCCGCTCGATGAACCGGTCGTTGATGTCTTCGAACTCGGATTTTATTTTTCTCGGCGCCATTCCCCCGTCAGCGAGCGCCTTCGCCTCTTTCGCAACGCGTTGACGTCGTTCGATCGCTCGCTCCTTGTGCCTGAGGTACTGTGCCGCGAGCAGCGCCAGGCGCTGTTTCTCCCGGCTGTACCGGTACCCGATCCGTGTGAAAAACCGGATGAGGTTCTCCGGTCGCGATTTTATCCCGAAGCGGAACCGGACGGATTCGCCCGCGGCTGTCTCGGAGCGCTCGACCTCCTCTAACGCGTTCGTCTCGATGTCCAAATCGTCGAGGAGTTCCATCAGACCCCGCATGAACTGTTCGCCGTCGCTCTCATGATGGCTTAGCCGGTTATGCGACACCGATGGCGCGTAGAAGTTCTTCGGTGCCGACGTGTCCGGAGCGCTCATTTCGGCGCCGAAGAAGGCCGACAGATAGAGCGCCTTCTGCCAACCGGCCAGGCGGTCGAGATACTCCGGCACGCCGAACCCGGAGTCGACCTTTTTCCCGTCCGGTGCACCGAGGCGTTCGAGCAGAGCGCGGAACGCCCTCGACGTCGAGCGAACGCTGTACTCGGTTCGGTCGAACTGGACTCCATCGATCTCGTGGCTCCGCTCCCGCTCGTAGATCCGCGACGGTTTGAACCCGACCGCTCGGATGTCGCTCCGTATCGTCTCGAGATCCTCCTCATCGGCGTAGAACCAGGTCCGCTCCGCGTTGAACGACCCGTCACCGGTGAAGTAGCCCAGTAACTTCAGGAGGTGGTTGAACGCCTCGTCGGTCGAGCGAAGCGGGAGCAGGTCCCGGTCCCGGAGCACGCGGATGAGCTGGGGGTTCTCGTCGGCGAAGTCGCTCTCCTCAAGCACGACGAACTCGGGAGGCTCCTCGTCCCTGACACCCTCGAAGGGGTGGACGAACACCGTATCCCCCGCTCCGAGTTCGTCGAGTGGAACCATCCCTTCCGGCGTCGCGAACGGGTGATCTCCGGTGACCTTGATCGTCTCTCCGGTTTCCGTCTCTACCTCGTACACCGTTTCGGCCGGGGTTTCGGTGCAAAGGCGCAGTGCTGAGGGAGTGAGTGATTCACCTGCGACGAGTGCCCGTTCGTTCTCAAACCGCTCCGTGAGGTCTTCAATCCGGACCCGCCGGCCGAATTCCAGCAACACACCCGTCTCACCTGGAAGGCAGTTGATGTCGTAGCCGACCGCGCCGGGCGAGATACACCCGTTCTCGGCGTCGATGCCCGCGACCCCGCCGACCGGGAAGCCGTAGCCCTGGTGGCCGTCGGGCATGCAGATCGCGTGCTGTTGAATCCCGGGGAGGTGCGTGGTGTTTTGCAGTTGCGTGAGCGTGCGGTCCTCCGTTATCTCCTCCAGAAGGGCCTCGCTGGCGAGGACGCGTCCCGGCACGCGCATGTCGCCCTCGCGGTCGATCTCCCAGACGTGCTCCCGGAGGCGCCGGAGGGTGATTCCGTCGGCGTCGAACGTGTCGGTCATGCGCGCGGCTACGCGGGAAGCGGGGGAATAGCTTTCGTCTGGCCGATCGGGGCGGGCGGTTTCCGGCCGGGCCGGCCCGGACGGGAAAAGCCTACCACCGGGGGCCGCCTGTGTCCGCCTATGCAAGCCAGCGACGTGATGACGACGGACGTCGAGACGGTTGCTCCCGACGACGACGTGGGCGAGGTGCTCACACGGCACGGAAAGGCGGAGTTCAGCGGTTTTCCGGTCGTCGACGAGGAGGGCACGGTGGTCGGCGTCGTCACCGAACACGACCTGGTGGGGCTGTTCCAGCCCGGTGATCGGACGCTCTGGATCCCCGTGGGCTTCCCGCCGTTTCTGGAGACGCTCACCTACGCGGTCGATCTCTCGTGGGACGAACTCGACCTGGGACTGGACATCGCACGCAACGCCGGCAAGCCGGTCCGGACGGTGATGACGGGGGACGTGATCACCGTCGGGCCGACGGAGGGACTCGACCGGCTCGCTGAACTCCTCACCGACGAGGAGCGCGACGTCAACCGCCTCCCGGTCGTGGAGGACGGCCGACTCGTCGGCATCGTGACCCGGGAGGACGTCCTCCGCGGGTACAGGGACCGGTGAAGCCTGCCGGAGGCGCTACCCCCGAGCGCCCGGAATCAGTCCGCCCCGCTCGCTCGCTCCCGATCGCTCCCGACGGCGTCGTCGCGTCCGGTCGCGAAGAGGCGCCGGTCCAGCGAGAGCGGGCCGCCGCCGGTGACGATCAGCACCGAGACGAGCCCGAACAGCGAGAGGTGCGCGAGGACGGGATCGTCCGGGAGCGCGAACAGCGTGGAGGTGAACAGGCCGAAAGCGACGCCCGAGGCGGCGCGGGTGAACAGCCCCGCGAGCAGGACCACCCCGACCGCCGCCTCCGCCAGGCCGGCACCGATCACCCAGAGTTCGGGATCGACCGGGACGACCGTCGTGAGATCGTAGCTTTCGACGACCGCGATCGCCCACGCGGGCTGCAACAGTTTCTGCGTGATGCCCAGAAACAGGAAGTTGATGCCGAGCGTCGCCCGCACGAGCGTCGGCAGGTACGACCGGAGCGGGGCGATCCGTTCGCGGAACCCCGCCGCGATCCCGGCTATCGGGTCGATCCGACCGTAGACAGTTCCCGACGTGTTCGCCATCCGGTCGAACACGTGGTCGGCGCTCGGGCGACCGCTACCCAGGAGGATGATCGCGAGCAGGCCTCCGACGTACTCGTTCGCCAGGAGGAGTTCCGGCTCGAACGGGAGGGCTACGAGATACGCGAGCAGCGTGATGGCGGCGACGACCCGGGTCGCGAGGCCGAACAGCAACAGGAACCCGGCGCCCACCAGGACGATCCGCGCCTCGATGTCGACGGCGGGGCTGAAGTAGTACCCCCGGAACCCGGCGCCGATCAGGGGCATCCCGAGGGAGATCCGGAGGAGCCAGGGGAGCAAGTCGTGGTATGACCCGAGGGTCAGGCGCAGGACCGTGAGGTCCCGCCCGAACGGTCGCACCCGGAGGTATCCGATCAGTGTGGCGAGGGCGGCGAGGGCTCCGGCCGCGACGATCGCGGCATTCACTGGCTCCGAGAGCGTCGACACGGCGATCGCGATCGCGTCACCCGGACTCTCGGGTTCCTCGACGACGTACCTGACGTGTACCGGGTACACACGAGTTCTCGGGCCTACCCGAACATAAGGCACGCGCCTCTCGTCGGTTTCCGTGCGCCTGCCCCTCCCTGATTCAGCGGGAGAGTGCCGCCCGACCCCACGCGGGGGGAAACCCCGACGTCGGGCTTTGCACGACTGCTTGCGGAGCTTCGCTCCGCTCCGTTCACGCCGAGGGGAATGTCATACGTCCAGCACGACGTAGGCGCGCCAGCCGTCGTCGGTTTCCTCGATCGCCATCTCGGAGTAGGTCACCGCCTTCACCTCGCGGGCCGCGATTTCCCCGAGCGGGACGCCCCGGGCGCTCGCCCGGACGACCCACTCCTCGCCGTCGCGTTCGGCGGAGTCACCTCCCCGTTCGACGGTCGCCTCGTGGTCCGCGGGGAGCACCCCCCGGACGTCACGCTCGTAGATCAGCCGGTCGAGAAAATCAAAGAGGAGCGCCTCCTTCCCGCCGGCGCGTTCCTCGACCTCGAAACGCCCGCCAGCGCCGGGAATCGTGTCACACTGCGCGGCCGCCAGCCCGTCAGCGACGGACGCGAAGGTCTCCCCGAGCGTTGCTCCCTCCGCCTCGATCGCCACGTCGGCCGTGTGCTCCCGGAGGGCGAAACTCACTGCCGCTCCCTCCCGTCGGATGCCGATCGGCGGGCCATGATCGCCACTGTCGGCCGGCGCGAAAAAGGGTTGCCCTCCCGCGTGCCGGCCCCGGGTCACGACCCTCCCTCGTCTCCCCGGGCGCTGAGGCGGAGACTGACACGCGTCCGACGGTGGAATTATACTGTTCGGTGTCCTACGTCCCGGCGGTGAGCGTCAACGTCGACCGTCGGAAGGTCGAGTCGGGGGATACGAGCCTCCTCGATACGGCCTGGACACTCAAGGAGCGCGTCAGGGAGCGCGACGGCGTCCTCAAGCAGCGCCGCCGCTTTTTCGACCGGGCGTACAAACGGGCGACGGTGTACGTGTACCGCGACCCGGAGCGCGAGAAGCTGATCGGGTTCGCTGCGACGCGCGGGGACGGGTACGTCCTCTTTTTGGTCGTGGCACCGGAGTACCGCGGCGAGGGATTCGGCGAGGCGCTGGTCGCTCGCGTTGCCGAGGATCACGACCGGGTCACCTGCCACGCCCGGACCACCAACGAGGAGGCGCTGTCCTTCTATCAGCATCTCGGCTTCGAGACGGTCCGCCGGATCGACAACTACTACGAAGACGGCGGCGACGCCTACTATCTCAGGCTGGGCGACTCGGCGAGCCTCGTCGAGCGGCTGTCGTCGTTCTTCAGGCGGTGACGCGGGCCGGGGTTGCAGGGACGGGTCGGTACGCATTTACTCCTCGGGACGGTCGGAAACGGATAGATGGACGAGCGGACGCGGGCGTACCTCCGGGGACGCTTCGGCGACTACTACCGGCACAGCGAGCGCGAGCTCCCGCCGGCCGCCGAGCGCCGCGAGTGGGGGTACATCCCGTGGAGTCGTGGCGGGACGACCATGATCCGGCACGAGTCGATACTCGACCTGGGCGAAGTCGACGACTTTCTCGCCCGGGAACGCCCGCGGCACGTCTACTTCTCCGCGGGCCGGTACCGCGACCCCGGCGCGGGGTCGATGGGGGAGAAGGGCTGGCAGGCCTCGGATCTCGTGTTCGACCTCGACGCCGACCACCTCCCCGGAGTGGATCCCGACACCGACTCCTACGCCGGGATGCTCGCGGCCTGCAAGGGTGAACTGCGGGACCTGCTGGACCTTCTCGAGGACGACTTCGGGTTCGAGGAGACGCGGGTCGTCTTCTCCGGGGGCCGGGGGTACCACGTCCACGTCCGCGACCCCGACGTGCGTGAACTCGGGCGGGACGCACGCAAGCAGGTCGTGGCCTACGTCCGCGGGGCGGACCTGGCGTTCGAGGACCTGCTGTCGACCGAGGCGGTCGCGGGCATCGGGCGGGAGACCCCGGCGGCAAAGCGAACCCTGGACCCGACGGGGGGGTGGAGCCGCCGGGTGCACCGACGGCTCGTCTCCCTCGTCGACGACCTGCTCGCGATGGAGGCGGACGCCGCGCTCGACCGGCTGCAGGAGTTCGACGGGATCGGCGAGGGGCGGGCGAGCGCGATCCTGCGCGCCGCCGAAACCAACTACGGGGCGATCGAGTCGGGAAACGTGGACGTTCACCCCGCCTTCCTCACGCTCGCGCGGCGAGTGTTCGAGCGGGTTCGCCGGCAGGAGTCGGCGGCGATCGACGAGCCCGTCACGACCGACATCAACCGGCTCATCCGGTTTCCCGGCAGCCTGCACGGCGGAACCGGCCTCGTGGTGACGCCGATCGACCCCGGGGGGCTGGACGACTTCGACCCCCTCGTCGACGCCGTCCCCGAGCAGTTCGTGGGCCACGAGGTGAGCATCCGGGGTGACGGCGGGCCGCCAGCACAGCTCCGGGGGGAAACGTTTACCATCCCGGATGCAGTTACTACCGTTCCGGAGTACGCGGCCGTGTTCCTGATGGCGCGCGGCCGGGCAGAGAAGGGGAAAGAACGGTGAATCTGGACGAACTCCGCGCGGTGCAGGCCGGCGAGCGAAGCACCGACAGCCTGCAGTCCCTTCGGGACTCGTTTTATCGGGACGTCGCGGAGTACATCAACGGGTTGCGCGAGGAGCGCGCCCGCGCGGCGGAGCGCGCCGACGACCCCTTCGGTTCCGAGGAGGTGCGCCACCTCACCGACGAGATCGAGACCGCCCAGGAGGTGGCGGAAGCCATCTACGACCGCCGGCTGGGGAAGGTGGTCAAGCGCGCGAGCCTCGCGGCGGCGGGCATGCCGACCGACGAGGAGGGACTCACTGACGAGGAGGCCGCGCTGTTCGCGGAGGTCGTCGAGGAGATCGAATCCCGCCGTGACGCGGTTCTCTCCGCGTTCGCCGGCGAAGCGGAGGTGCCCGCGGCCGATCTCGGCGACGATTCCGGCCCGGGTGCATCGGATGTCACTCCCGACAGCGCGGGCCTCTCCGACGACGCGGGCGCTCCCGACCCGACGACGGCCGTCGACGACGGACTGCCGGCCTCCGGATCGTCCGGTACGAACGAGCGGGTCGACCCCGAGCCCGCGGTCCAGGAGACGACGGACCCGACTCACGACGCCGAGGGCGCCGCGGCGGGCGCGGACTTCGCCGCGAGCGAGGCGATGGGCGGCGGGATGGACGGGGAGTCACCCCCCGACGGGCCGCCCGCGGACGAGCG
>CAYSJP010000115.1:0-7316 GCA_964431395.1 uncultured Halobacteriales archaeon | reverse complement strand
TCCTGTTCACGAAGCGCGCCGACCACCTCGGCGAGCACCCCGGCCAGATGAGCTTCCCCGGCGGCGGCCGCGAGCCCGGTGACGCGACGCTCCGGGAGACGGCCCTCCGGGAGGCACGCGAGGAGATCGGCCTCCGCGCCCCGGAGGCGGAGGTCGTCGGTCGGCTCGACGACATCCACACCGTCTCGCGGTACGCGGTCCGGCCGTTCGTCGCCCGCGTCCCCGACCGCGCCTACGAACCCGACGAGCGCGAGGTGGCCGAAATCGCCGTTCTCCCCGTGTCGGGGCTCATCGATCCCGCGAACTACGAGTCCGAGCGCCGGACTCACCCGGCGTTCGGCGACGTCCGCGTCCACTTTTTTCACGTCGGCGGGTACACCGTCTGGGGCGCGACGGCGAGAATCCTCGTCCAGTTGCTCGAACTGACGACCGACTGGCGGACCCCCGCGAGCGTCGACCGCGTCGTCGACACCGACGTCGATCCGGAGTGATAATGACTCGTGTAGCCGAACACGCGCTGCCGAACGAGCCGATCCGGGAGTCGCTACGCGTCGTCGTCGTCCTCGGCGTGGTCCCCGAAGTCGATCGGGTCCTCGCGCTTTGGCACCTCGACCGCGAGCGTCCCGTCCTCCCGGAGAGTCGCGGTCGCCCCGTCCGGGTCGACCAGCGCGTCCTCGGGGAGTTCCACGGAGCCGTCGAGGGCGAGTCCCCGTCCCGGGTAGCGCATCTCGTAGCCCTCCCGGAACTCGCGGAACCGGTCGATCCGGACGAGCACCTCGCCCTCCTCGTAGCGCACCTGTACGTCGCTCGCCGCCGCACCCGGTGCGTCGAAAAGCACGAGGTAGGCGTCGTCGGATTCGAGCAGGTCCGCCGAGAGGGGCGTCGCCTCCTGCAGGCGGCCCACCGCGCGCCCGACGTTCTCCGTGACCGTCTCCCCGACGCTCCTGCCGATGTCGCGGATGTTCATGCCACGATCACCTCCCGGGATCGGGTGTCCGGCCGTTCGATACCGCCGTGACTGCCGGCGTTGCACGTGGCGTCCATGCGTCACGCTACGCCGCGTGTCCGTTTATACTCCGCGACCGACGCCCGTCTCGACCGACAGCGTATTTATTCCCCGCGTGCCACGTCCCGGTATGCACGACTTCGTCGTCGTCGGAGCGGGGCCGGCGGGCTCGCGCTTCGCCCGGCGCGCGGCCGAGCGCGGCCACGACGTCGTCGTCTTCGAGCAGGGGAAGGTCGGGAAACCGCTGGCGTGCTCGGGGCACGTCAGCCTCGACGTCTGGGAGTACCTCTCCGACGGCGCCCGGGACGCGCTGTTCCAAAACGACATCCACGGCGCCCGGTTCCACCTCGGCGGCCCCGGCTCCGCCGAGTACCCCTTCTACAAGGACGAGCCGATCTCGAACGCGATCGACCGCGTGGAACTCGACGGGCGACTCGCCGAGGCGGCTCGCGATGCGGGCGCCGCGGTCAGGGAGGGTCACACCGTCACCGGCGTCGACGAGCGCGCGGACGGCGTGACGGTCGCGGTGAAGGGGCCCGACGGCGCCTTCGAGGCCGAGACCCGGATGATCGCGGGCTGTGACGGCCCGCGGTCACGTGTCCGGGGCGAACTCGGCCTGCCCGAGCCCGACGAACTCCTGCACGGCGTGCTGGGGTTCGATCCCGACCCCGACGACGAGGACTTCGTGGACGTGCACCTGAACGTGCCCCGGTTTTTCGCCTGGCGCATCCCCCGTGGCGAGGCGGGCGTGGAGTACGGGCTCGCCGCCGCACCCGGTGAGGACGTGCCGGCACGGTTCGACGACCTCGTCGCGGACTACGACGCCGACATCGACCGGCGGTGTTCGGGCGCGATCCCGATCGGGCCGCCCGACGAGACGACGAGTCACCGGGGATTCCTGATCGGCGACGCCGCCGGCCAGACCAAGCCCTTCACGGGCGGGGGGATACTCTATGGCATGACCGCCGCGGACGTCGCCGCCCGGGAGATCGATCCCCGGGATCCGGGAACGCTCGACGCCTACGAGGCGGGCTGGCGTGCCGAGTTGCGCCGAGACCAGCGTCTGGGCGCGCTCGTCCGGGCCGGCTACGAACTCCCGGAGCCGGTCCAGCGCGCCGGTATGCGCCTCTTTTCGGGCGAGATCGGCGTCCACATGGACCGCCCGACGTCGCTGTTCTCCCGCGAGCAACTGAAGGCGATGTTCACGGGGTGATCCGGCCGCGTCGTCAATCGGGGACCGACCGCTCGCGAACCTGCGGAGCCGTCACCCCTCCGCCAGCGGCTGGAGAAGGGCGTGGAGCAGTTCGTTTCCGTCGCCGTCGTACAGCCACTGTTCGACGATGTCGGCGTCTCCTACACCCGTCGGCCCGACGCCTGCCAGAAGCGCCTCCTGCCGGCCGAAGTCGAACACGAAGGACGCCTCCGCATCCGGTTCGATCGTCACGGGCTCCCCGGCGACGGTCTCGGCGTCCCACACCGACTTGTTCGTGACGGTCCGGGCCTCCCTCTCTATCGTTATGTCGTCGAGGACTGTGGTCGTCGTAGACGTGACGTCCTCGACGACCTCGGTGGAGTCGGTTACGAGGTCCGAGATCACCTCGGCGAACTCGCCGATACCGGGGCTGGTGCCCGTCCCGGTCGGCATCTCCACGAAGGTGTGACTCCCCGTCGACAGCGTCACGTCCGTCAGGAACTCCCCGCGCACGGTTTCGAGCCCGGACACCACCTCGCCGGACTCCCAGTTCCCGTCGCCGACCACGTCCGTGTTCACCGGGGTTATGTCGGTTATCGGTTCCCCCCCGCCACCACCAGCGGCCTCGACGACGATATCGGCGACGATGTCCTGGACGTGCCCGCCCGCGAACTGTTTCGTGTGTTCGACGACCTTCACTACGTCCGCGACGACCTCGTCGCCCTCCTTCGTCGTGGTACGGATCTCCTGCACCACGGACGTATCGGCGTTGATCTCACAGATGACCTCCTTGTAGGTCGGTTCGAGGCCGGTGATCGCCTCGGCCGAACCGGTGTCGATGTCAGCCGAGATGAGCGCATCCCGTCCGGTCGGATCGAGGCTTTCGACGACCTCCTGGGTGTTCCAGTCGGTCACTCCGGTGACCTGGGTGGTCGAGCTCGTCACGGACGCGACCACGGGCGTCTCCGTCGTCGTGACGTCGACGATCTCCGGCTGCTCTCGGGTCGTCTCGAGTTCGACGGTCGGCGCCGTCAGCGTGTCGTCGTCCTCGTTTCGTAGCGTCGCCGTGACCGTGTTGCCGTCGATCTCCGTATCGGTCACCAGTAGCGGGCCACCGTCCGCGATCAGCGTCGCCGTCGGACGGGGGCTCCCGTCACCGGTTTCGCCGTTCCCGTCGGTACCCTCGCCGTTTCCGCCGCCGGGAGAGTCGGTATCGGCGGGGCACCCGGCCACGGCACTCGCGCCCATGAGACCCATCGCGCGGAGGAACCGTCTACGGTCTGCCCTCTCGTTGCGCTCCTCGTTGCCCTTGGTATCCCGTGACATGCCCCCGCGTACGACCCCCGGCCTATTATTAATGGTCTTTTTACTTATTTTCCGATCCTTCGGGGTATCGCGGGAGCCGCCCCGACGCCTCGCTCCCCTCGACGAAAGGCAACTCGACGCGCTCGACGCCGACCTCCCGGCCGTCGACCCTGACCGCGAGATCGTCCCCGGCGTCGAAATCAACGTACGCGAGCGCGATCGGGGCGTCGAGAATCGGGCTCTCGGCCGCGCGGCTGATCTCGCCGACCGACTCGTCGCCGGCGAACACGGCGGCACCCGGATCCGGGCGCTCCGCCGGGCGGAGGCCGACCAGCCGCTCCGGGGGCCGACCGCGGTTCTCGATCCGGGAGACGACCTCCTGGCCGACGAAACACCCCTTCTCGAAGTCCAGCGCGGACTGCACGCCGGTCGCGTTCGGGATCCGCCCGTCGAGATCCGGCTCGAACAGCGGGGTGCCGGCTTCGAGGGTCAGGGCGTCCCAGGTCTCCGCGCCGAACGGGACCGCGTTCAGGCCGTGGTTTATGAGCGTGTCGAACACCTCGCCGGCGTCCTCGCCCCCGCAGATCACCTCGTATCCCGTCTCCCCCGTCGGCGCGTCGGTGCGGGCGACGGTGACGCCGACGTCCCCGAGCGACCCGCGGACGAACGAGTGGGACTCCTCGGGCGCGGCCTCCCCGGTGAGGACGCTCGCGATCTTCTCGGTGGCCTGCGAGCCGTGGACGCCGAAGGCGGCGAAGGCGTCGGTCGCCACCGCGATGTCGACGTCCTCGATGAACACTTCCCACTCCGAGGCGATCCACTCGGCCTTGCCCGGGGGCGTGAAGATCAGGAGGCGCTCGCCGGCGTTGTAGGCGTGCAGGTCCGTCTCGATGCGGCCCTGCGGGTCCAGCAGGAACGCGTACGTTCCCTCCCCCTCCTCGCGGGGCACGCGGTTGGTGACCACGTCGTCGACGTAGTCGACGCGGTCGCCGCCCTCGACCTCGAGGACGCCGTAAGGCATCTCGGTCACGCCCGCGACGTTTCGTACCGCGCGGTGGGTGCGCCCGGGGTCGTGGTACCGCGAGACCACCTCCCGGCCGCCGCGCTCGACGAACGTCGCCCCGTGGTCCTCCTGGAGGGTGCGCAGGTCGGTCATGGCTCCTCGGTGACCGCGCTCGTCTCCGTTTCGGGCGCCGCCTCGCGGCCGCGTACCGTCTCGTGCATACTCCATCTGAACCCCCGGGCGGCAAAAGCTTCGCGACCCTGTCGGGACCGGAGCACCGCCGCGTTCGTCACTCGATGGCGATCGTCTCGCCGCGCTCGGCGGCCCCGTAGGTCGCCTCGATCACCCGCATGTCGACGAGGCCGTGGTGACCGTCGGGCAGGGGCTCCGTCCCCTCCAGCAGGTGGTTCGCGAAGTGGTCGAACTCCTCTTCCATCTGGTCCACGGGGTCGAACGTCGCCTCCGCGGTCGTGTCGGCGCGCGACAGCGTGAGCGTCTTCGCGTGGTCGTTGAAGAAGGCGGGCTCGAGTTCGAGCCGTCCCTCGGTGCCGGTGACCCTGAACAGCCCCGACTGGTGGCTGTTCTGGCTCGCCGTGCAGGTCGCGTGGACGCCGCCGGGGAAGGCGAGCGTGAACGCGGCGCGCTCGTCGGGCACGTTCCGGAACCCCTCCCCGTCGGTGGAGTGCATGAACCCCGAGACGTGCTGGGGGTCGGCGCCGAGGACGAACCGGCTCGTGTTGATCGAGTAGATGCCCAGATCCGTCACGGACGCCCCCGGGCCGGCGAGGTCGGGGTCGAGCCGCCACTGGTCCGGGTCGTCGTTGATCGAGAGCAGCCGCTGGCCCATCTGGCCGTGGATCGAGGCTGGCTCGCCGACGAACCCCTCCTCGACCAGGCGGCGGATGCACCGGATCGCCGGGTCGGAGTGCATCCTGTAGGCGACCATGAGCGTGATCCTGCTTTCCTCGACGACCTCGACCATCTTTTCGGCGCGCTCGACGGTCGCCTCCATGGGCTTTTCACACAGCACGTCCTTTCGCAGTTCCGCCGCCGTCTCGACGTAGGGCAGATGCAGGGCGTTGGGCGTACAGACGTAGATCGCGTCGTAGTCCTCGGTGGCCGCGCCGTCGTGGAACTCCTCGTAGGTGATGCCCCGCTCGACCGTCCCGTGATTCGTGGCCACCCGCTCGGTCTTCTCCCGCGAACTGCTCACGAGGACCGTCGTCTCACACAGATCGGAGGACGCCACGGCGGGCATCGCCTTCTCGACCGTCCACCAGCCCAGGCCGATCATGGCGATCCGGACCGTCCCCGACTCCCGGGTCTGCCAGTCGCGCTCGGTGTACGTCTCGAAGATCCGGTCGAGATCCATGCCCGAGGCACCGTCGGGACGGCTGATGAATCTTTTTCTTTTGTGAATTATCTTTTCCCGGGCAGTCCCGAGCTGACCACCGGTCGCCGGCGTCCCCCGACCCGGCACTCGGGGAGCGATCCGTCCCGACACCCTCACGATCCAAGAGGAAAGCCTTACTACCACTCCGGGAGCGTAATCACCCATGGTAGATTACAGGGACCTCCACGCTCCCAACGCCGAGTACACGATGCGGGACCTCTCCGCGGAGACGATGGGCGTAACCCGGGATCGCCCCGGCCCCCGGAACGTCGAGATCACCGACGTACAGACCACGATGGTCGGGGGTAACTACCCGTGGATCCTCGTGCGGGTGTACACCGATGCCGGGACCGTCGGCACCGGGGAGGCCTACTGGGGCGGCGGCGACACCGAGATCATCGACCGGATGGCCGCCTTCGTGATCGGGGAGAACCCGCTGGACATCGACCGGCTGTACGAGCACCTGATCCAGACGATGTCCGGCGAGGGATCGATCTCGGGGAAAGTCGTCTCCGCCATCGCGGGCATCGAGATCGCGCTGCACGACCTGGCGGGCAAGATCCTCGAGGTGCCGGCCTACCAGCTTCTCGGGGGCAAGTATCGCGACGAGGTGCGCATCTACTGTGACTGTCACGCCGGCGACGAGTCCGAACCCGAGTCCAACGCGAAGGAGGCCGAACGGGTCGTCTCCGAACTCGGCTACGACGCTCTGAAGTTCGATCTTGACGTCGCTTCCGGGGCGGAGAAGGACCGCGCGAACCGACACATGCGCGGCCCGGAGATCGAGCACAAGGCCGAGATCGTCCGCCAGGTCTGCGAGACCGTCGGCGACCGCGCCGACGCCGCCTTCGACTGTCACTGGTCGTACTCCGCGGCCAGCGCGAAACAGCTTCTCGAAGCGGTCGAGGAGTACGACGTCTGGTGGATCGAGGACCCCGTGCCCCCGGAGAACCACGACGTTCAAAAGCAGGTCACACAGTCCTCGACCACGCCCGTGACCGTCGGGGAGAACGTCTACCGCACCCACGGTCAGCGCCGGCTCATCGAGGAGCAGGCCGTCGACATCCTCGCGCCGGACCTCCCCAAGGTGGGGGGGATGCGCGAGACACAGAAGATCGCCAACTTCGCGGACATGTACTACATCCCGATCGCGATGCACAACGTCTCCTCGCCGATCGGCACGATGGCCAGCGCCCAGCTCGCCACCACGATCCCCAACGCCCTTGCGGTGGAGTTTCACTCCTACCAGCTGGGCTGGTGGGAGGACTTAGTCGAGGAGGACGACCTCATCCAGGAGGGCCGCATGGAGATTCCCGAGGAGCCCGGCCTGGGCCTGACGCTGGATCTGGACGTCGTCGAGGAGTACATGATCGAAGGCGAGACGCTGTTCGATCCGGCGTAGCCGGATCGGGCCAGC
>CAYSJP010000114.1:0-7318 GCA_964431395.1 uncultured Halobacteriales archaeon | reverse complement strand
TGACGGGGGGAGCACACCCGACGGCAGGGTCGCCGACGGCGATCCCACCGCCGCCATCGGTGCGGAGGGCGGGGTGGAAGGGACGGGAGACGCCCACGGCTTTTATACTGTCGGACAGAAGCAGTGATACATTCCGCCGGGGACCGTCCCTGGCGGAGATTAGCAAACGTTCCGTCCGACAGTATAGCGAATTCGGGTCGACCGATCCCGACGATCAGCCCAGGTAGCCACGGATGACGGCGCCGAACCCGGCGGCGCCGACGGCGAAGGAGACGAGCCCTCCGACGCCCGTTATCGTCAGCCCGCCGTTGATTATGGCCGCGATGAGAAGGGGTTTCAGCCAGCCGTCCTCGTGGCCGATCAGTCGATCGGCGATCGCGAGGTAGCCGATGGCCGCCCCGACGGCCCACACGAGCCCCGTAACGATGGCCAGCGGGATCGCCACGAGAATCCCGATCAGCGTCAGGATCAGGACGACGGTCACGACGAGCAACGCCAGAAGGGCGAGCAGTCCGTACAGGAACGACTCGATCGGTTCCCGGGCCATCGACGTCATCCTGTCCTTCGTGTACTCCGGGACGGCCGCGATCAGGATCCCGCCGATCACGAGCGTCGTCAAAAACGCTCCGACGGCGCCGCCACCGAGTCCGGGGCCGAGATCCGCGCCGACGTCGAACCCCGGGTTCGGGTCGAGCGAGAGGAGCGCCCACAGAAGTGAGTGTGCGAGCGTGTTCATTGAATCCGATTCAGGATCCGGCTGTTAAACGGTTGTGATAGGGCGGTCGGGGGCGGGAGTGCTACCGGCACCGTTCCTCCGATCCGAGCACCGCGGGGAGGTCGCCGAGCGAGTCGATCACGTGGTCGGGAGTCGCGTCGTGGTCCCCGACGTCGGCCTCGTCGTGCGCGCCGGTCCGGACCAGAACCGTCCGGCTCCCGAGTCGCTCGCCCAGCGCGACGTCCGTGTCGAGGCGATCACCGACGACGACACACTCGGCCGGGTCGGCCTCGAGACGGTCGGCGACCGTCCGGGCCGTCTCCGTGGACGGCTTGCCCAGCATCGGGTCCGGATCGCGGCCGACGGTGGCGGCGATCGCGCCGACGATTGCGCCCGACCCCGGCGCGAGTTCGTCCTCGCTCACCGGGATCAGCCTGTCCGGGTCGGTGCCGACGAACGCCGGGTCGCCGGCGGTGAACGCCCGGGTGACCTCCTGCAACCGGTCGTAGGTGAACGCGCGGTCGATGGAGGCCACGACGACCTCGGCCGCGGTGGGGTCCTCCGCCAGGTCGAACGCCGCGAGCTGGTCGCGCAGGGCGTCCTCGCCGACCAGGAAGATCCGGTCGTCGGCGTGGTTCGCGGCGAGGTACTCCCGGGTCACGACGCCGGCGGTCAGGATCGACCCGGCGTCGACGTCGATCCCCAGGTCGGCGAGGTCGGCCGCGTACCCCTCGGGGGGTTTCGTGGGGTTGTTCGAAACGAACCGGGTCTCGATTCCGTCCTCCCGGAGGCGTTCGATCGCCCGGTCCGCGCCCGGGAGCAGCGTCCCGCCGCGGTAGACGGTGCCGTCGAGGTCGATGATGGCGCCGGCGACTGTCACGGGCGTGGTTGGGATCGGTGGCGCAAAATCACGTCGATCCGGAGACGGTGGAGGGCCGGCGGCCGGCGCCGACCTACCGGGAGATGCGAGCACGCGCCCGGTCGAGCGCCCCGGTGAACGCCTGCCTGCGGGGCCACGCGACGTGCCAGGCGACCGCGAGGTACGCGAGGCCGATCGCGATCCCGGCGACGACGTCCACGACGTAGTGGACGCCGATGGCGACCCGGGAGGCCGAGACGACCAGAACGGCGACGGCCGCGAGCGCGATCCGGAGGGGGCGACGCGGGGTCCGGAGCACGAGCGCGAGCAGGCCGAAGCCGACGGTCGCGCCGAAGGCGTGGCCGCTGGGGAAGCCGTACCCCCCTTCCGCGACCTCGCGGAGGGACGCGGGCGGCCGGGGCAGGGCGAAGGCGGTTTTCACCCCCGTTATGAGGAGCACGCCTCCCAGGAACACCGCGAGCGCGATCGCCCCCTGATCGCGGTCGTAGAACCAGTACAGTAGGAGGAAGACCGCGAGCAGGAAGGCGGTGTCTCCGAGGGTCGTGAGGACGGCGAAGGCGTCGATCGCCCACGGGGGGAGGAGCGAACGTAGCGCCTCGATCCCGCCGATCCCACGCGTCATACCGCGTTTTCAGGAGCGCACGTTCCTGAGCGTGTCGATCAGCCACCGCACGGTGCGAATCGCGCGTCCGGACGTCAAGAGCGCAGTGATCCCGAGTCCGAACAGGATCATCAGGACGTACAGCCCGAGCGTCGACAGCCAGATCACGATCATCGCGAGAATCGCCCACACGCCGGACAGTTCGACGAAGGCGCCGATCGTCATGGCGGTGCCGTACAGCAAGACGAGATAGGGGCCCCACCCGCGGACGTGACCCCGCCGGAACCGGGAACGGACGTACGCCCTGAGGTCGTCCTCGACCTCCTCGCGGGAGACGGTGCGGTCCTCGATCTCCGCCTCGAACTCGGCCACGTCCTTCCGGAGGTCCGCGAGCTCCTCGCGGAGCGATTCGTCACCGGGCGAGTCCGCGTCCCGGCCGTCCCCGTCGTCGGATCCCGTCTCGCGACCGTCGTCGGGAACGAACCCCTCGCCGTAACCGTCGTCCCCGGTGTCGTCGTCGTCGCTTTCGACTTCCCGGTCGTCGTCGCTTCCGGCGTCGTCGCCGTCGGTCTCGTCTTCTCGTGGGGTGTTCTCGTCGGCGTGGCGGTCGCTCTCGTTCCCGCCGTCGTCTCGCCCGTCCCCGCCGCTCGCGTCGGGATCACCCATGCCTCAGTCGGGACTGTCAGGCGCGGGGGACTTTTCACTGCCGGTTCCCGCCAGGACGTGGTTCACCGCGGCGCCGACGAGCAGGAGGATGGCCGCGAAATAGAACCACGTCACCAGGAGGAGGATCCCGCCGATCACGCCATAGAGCCTGAACTGGGGGGCGTTCGCGGCGTACGCCTGGAACCCCGCCTGGAGGACGACCCAGCCGACGGCCGCCAGAACCGCGCCCGGGAGCGCGTCGCGGACGTTCAGGCCGGCATCGGGGAGGTAGTAGTAAAGCGGCAGGAACACGCCCGTCAGGCCGACCAGGAGCAGCCCGAGCCCCAGGAGGTCCCAGCCGGCCGGGATCAGCGCCGCGAGCGCCCCGCCGACGCCGATCATGGCCCAGAGACCCACCCCCAGGGAGAGCAGGACGACGGCGGCGCGGGTCACCTGCTCGACGACCGGGAGGGCGGGCGTCGTCCCGTACACCCGCGAGAACGCCACGTCGAGCCCCCTGACGACCCGGAGGGTGCTCCAGACGAGCAGGGCGACGCCCAACAGCGTCGCGGTGGCTCGGCCACGGGCGCTCGTGAGCGCCGTCTCCAGCGATTCGCGCCCGGCGGGCGTGAGAAACTCGTCGACGACCGCGAGCACTCGCTCGACGAGCGACTCGCCCCCGACGGCCGACGCGACCGCCACGGCGAGCAGGAGCGCCGGGAGCAGGGAGACGAACGCGTAGTAGGCGATCGCCGCCGCCAGAAAGGTGATCTCCCGCTCGCGGAAGACCGACACGACCTCGCGACCCACCGCGAACACCCGGCTACCCACCTCGGACGCCCGGCGCCGATCGATCATTCCGTCGCGTCCTCGATGTCCGGCACGCTCGCGTCGGTTTTGAACGCCGTGCCCGCGTAGTGGGCGCGGGAGGCGGCGAACCCCGCCGACCGGAGCGCGTCCAGGAACTCCTCCATCGCAGTCGCCGAGCGGCCCCACGCCTTGCAGAGGCGGTGCTGGTCGTAGTGGGTCGGTTCGTCCAGTTCGGCCTCCAGCGTGCGGAGGAGGTCGCGGGCCCGGCCGGCCGTCCCCAGGTCCGCCGTGATCGCCCCGCGGACGCGCTCGACGAACCCCCGGTCCCGGATCGGTGCGAGCCAGATCGGCCCCGCCGTGAGGATCCGGCCGCCGCCGCAGTTCGGACACCCCCCGGGCGGACGGGCTATCAGGCCACGCTCGGCGTCACGGTACAGGCAGTCCTCGCAGTGGTGGACGTGTCCGAGACCGTCGATCGCGGCGTTGGCGGGGCTCGCCCCCCTGTCGAGTTCGAGGTACGTGCGGACGTAGTGGCGGGTGGCGTGGGAGAGGAGCGGCCGGACGCCGACGTCGTATCGCGCTCCCGTCCGGGCGAGCGCCGACAGGAGCACTCGCAGGCCCATCTCGGCGTGGTACTCGGTGTTCCGGGGGACCGCGGAGTACCGGCGCACTCCGGGATCGAAGTGGGCGCCACACAGCGGCGCGGTGTCGGTCGCGGTGACACAGAGGAGGTCGCGGGTCCTCCGGAAGGCGGCGTCGACAAAGGGGATCGGCGTCCCGAAGGGGTCCAGATCGACGACGTCGTAGTAGTTCCGGTGGAGGTCGACGTTGGCGTCCCGGCGCCGCACCGTCCCCTCGAGGTCGTTCGCCCGGAGGTTTTCGCGGGCCAGCTCGACCGCGTCGGGGTCGACGTCGAGGGCGGTCGCGTCCCAGCCGTCGGCGGCTGCCCGGACCGCCCGGACCCCGGTTGCGGTCATCGCGTCGAGATAGCTCTCGGCGCCGTCCCCGCGCTCCCGGTAAGCCCGGAGGACGGCGACCGTCAGGTCACGGTTGAGCTCCTGCTCGGGGTTGAAGAACACCCCTCCACCGGAGCCGTCCTCCTGCTCGGGGACGTCGATCGTGATTCCCCCTTCCCGGACCTCGTGCATGGCCGGCGTTCGGGGATGGCGGGGGAAAGGCCGTCGGTTTCACCGTGCGGGAGCGTCTCTCACCGGTTTCCCCGAAGAAGTCCCGGCGTTCGCGCCGGGGTAGGTCATCGAACCGGTTTAGGCCCCGGACGTCGTACGACGGCGCGTGCCACCGGAGGACTGGCGGGCGGAACTCGAGTCAGCGGGGGAGCTGACGCCCCCGGTCGTCGAGGCGATCCTCCGGGATCACGGCGACCGCGGCCAGCGCGCGATCGACGCCGTCGGCGAGGGCCGGGTGAAACAGTACAACGACTTCACCGTCGTCGTCGGCCACGCCGAGGAGTACATCGTCGAGAACGGCGGGTGTACCTGCAAGGACGCCGCCTACAACCTCGACCCGACGGATCCGAGCCAGCGCTGCTGGCACGCGCTCGCGGTCGACATCGCCGAGGGGGTCGGGGCAATCGACCACCACGACATGTTCTACTCCGAGGTCCGGGACCTGCTGTAGGGTGTCCCGGGCGCCTCGCTGATCCGGAAACCCGGGGTCCGGAGTCACCGAACGGGGTCGATGTCGCCCCTACGGGGGGGCTTATCCGGATCGCCGGCCTACGAGTGGCCATGAGCGAAACCGGGAGTGACGCCGGGAACCGGATCACGATGTACTCCGACTACGTCTGTCCGTTCTGCTATCTCGGGCGGCAGTCCCTGGAGGAGTACCAGGACCGCCGGGAGAACGACCTCGAGGTCGACTGGCGGCCGTTCGACCTGCGGAGTCACGAGCGCGGCCCCGACGGCGAGATCGACGACTCCGTCGCGGACGGGAAGGACGAGGCGTACTTCGAGCAGGTCCGTGAGAACGTCGCGCAACTGCGCGAGCAGTACGGCGCGGAGGAGATGCTCGACCTCGACGACCTCCCGGAGGACGTCGACTCGCTTTCCGCACAGGTCGCCTCCTGGCACGTCAGCTCCGAGCATCCGGACCGGTGGCTCGACTTCGACGAGGCGGTGTTCGAGGCGCTGTGGGTCGACGGCCGGGACATCGGGGACGCCGACGTGCTGGCCGACCTCGCCGAGGGGGTCGGGCTGGACGCCGGGGAGGTCAGGGACGTGCTCGCGGACGGGCAACTCCGGGAGCGACTCCGTGAGAAGTTCGCCGAGGCACGGCGGCAGGGCGTCACCGGCGTCCCCACCTTCGCCTACGACGGCCACGCCGCCCGGGGTGCGGTCCCGCCCGAGCAGTTAGAGCGGCTCGTCGAGGGCGTCTGATTCGGGCGGAGGCCCACCTCAGGATCAGTCCGTATCGGGACTCCGCTCGTCCGCAGCTCCGGCCGATCCCTCTATCCCGTCCCCGGATTCGGGCCGAAACAGGTTCACGTCGTGGGTGTTGTACGGGATCTCGATGTCGTGATCCCGGAAGCGCTTGTAGATCTCGCGGTTGAGCCTGTGTCTGACCTTGACCCCGTGCTCCGGTCTCCCGATCCAGCAGACGAGCGTGTAGTTCAGGGCCGAATCGCCGAACTCCTTGAAACGCGTCTGTGGCTGTGGGTTGGCCAGCACCAGCGACTCCTCCTCGGCGATCTCCAGAAGGATCCTCTCCAGGAGATCGATGTCCGTTCCGTACGCCACGCCGATGTCTATCCCGAGGCGCGTCTTCTGGCGGGGCTGTGACCTGTTGACGATGCGCTCCTCGTTGAGCATGGAGTTGGGGAGGGTTATCTCGATGTTGTCCCGGGTCCGCAGCCTCGTCGACCGGATGCCAACCGCGACGACCGTCCCCGCCTCGCCCGTGTTGGTTTCGAGATAGTCCCCGATCGTGTACGTGTCGTCGATGTACAGCGCCAGGCCACCCAGAAAGTTGCCGACGCTCTCCTTGGCGGCGATGCCGAGGGCGATGCCCGCGATGCCCGCCGCGCCGAGAATCGGGGAGACGTCGTAATCCCAGAGGGCGAGGATGAGTGCAGTGGCGACGGTCACGACGGTGAGCGTCCAGACGTTGGAGAAAACCGGGGCGAACTCGTAGGCCCTTCCGTGGTCCTCCGATGCCTTCCCCTCCTTGTTTATCCTCTTGACGACGCGGTTGACGACCTTGTTGAGGTAGTACCCCCAGACCAGGACGATGATCGTGATCGCCGGTTTGCCCACGAACGTGGAAATCTGGCCCTCCGTGAGAAACGTGTTCTCCGTTATCGACGGGATGCTCGCGAGGATCGAGAAGCCGACCAGCGACACCGTCGTGACCAGCGGCACGTGGAGATTGTCGACCACGATCGAGTCGTAGGCGGTCTCGGTGTGAGCGGTGTAGCTGCGCAGGTAACTGATGACGACGTAGTTCATCACGGTGCCCGCGGCTAGCGACGCCAGCACGACGACCGCGACGACCGCGTAGGGGTTTGCCGTGATGGATTCGACCATGCCCTCACCCACACGCTTCGTTGTAATATGCGTTACTCGGAAGCCGGCGGCTCCTCCGGGCGTCGAGAGGCTGCTGGGGCGCTGATAATCATTAGTGTAGGCAATTACCGTATCGACCGCCCGAC
>CAYSJP010000113.1:0-7441 GCA_964431395.1 uncultured Halobacteriales archaeon | reverse complement strand
TCATCGCCCGAGTAGGCCTAGCTCTCCCACGACCACACCACGGATATATAATCCCTATCTGATAGAATCGGAGTGGCCGAGACAGGGCGCGAATTGCTCGCTCCCTTCAGTCGCTCGCAATTACCGCAACAAGAGCGTCAATGTGTCCGGGCCGCGCCAGGGCGCGACCCTCTGTGGTGGTGGAACCACAAGCGAGCGCGGCGGTGTGCCGAATGGCACACCAGAGCGCGAGCGACACATCACGGACAGTCGTTATGGAGAGGATGAACGAACCGCGAGCGAAGCGAGCGGTGAGTGAATCCTCTAAGTCGGCCACTCCGATTTCAACAGTATCCGATATTGATATGTAACCCGGGCTCATCTGATGAGACCGTCACGCCACTGCCCAATTTCGCCGGCGAGGTCGATCTCTTCGGAATGGGATCGAAGGTATTCGATGACCGTAGTTTCCTCGACGGTCGCTTCGTCAGGGACGTGGCTGTCGAGTGAACAGCAATCTCCGTCTCGTATACTGTCGGACGGAACGTTTGATAATCTCCGCCAGGGACGGTCCCCGGCGGAATGTATCATAATGACCGTTGTAGGTGTTTACCTGTGAGCGCCACCCCCGTTGGCGGCGCTCACCGGTAAGAGACTACAACGGTCATTATCACTGCTTCTGTCCGACAGTATAGTCTGGACACGGGTAGCGGCCGTTGCGAGTCGTCTCGACGACGTGCCAATCGTCGTGGACCCGTCTTGGGTGGCCACAGTCGGGACAGATCAATGTCGCTTTGGCTGGCACGTCACGGTGGGGTTATTTTGAGATACTACCATCAGTTGGGATAGTCGGAAGTTGGGCGCACCCGTGTCGACCCGTTTTTATACACCCGGACACGAATAGGCTAACACGCAGATCGAGTATTTCCGGTCAGCACGACATCTCCCTGCCGATCAAGCACCAATCACGTAGATTGGTTCGTGTCCGGGTGTATATCAGGCAACCCGGGCCACGGTTGCGATCGGTGCGTTCTCCGGGTCGTCGTCAGACTCGGATTCCTCGGGCGGAACACGAGTCGCGGTTGCAATCGGTGCGTTCTCCGGGTCGCCAGTGGTTTCGTCCATTTCATCTATTGTTTTCAGGCCTGCGGATAAGTGCTTTGGGTACATACACATTTTCACTCCTTATATACTAGTGAATAGCAATTTTTAAACTCGTAAAAGAAACGCGTATGCTATATTAGTCGAAAATATGACTACGTGTTTGCTGCTGTGGTGCCCACATGCAGGCACGCGGTTTCATGACGGCATCTCCCCGTGAATTTATTTAGTTTCGGGGACAGGCAAGCACATGACCCAATCCACCGCGAGCGCTCTCGACACAGACGCAACCGAGGCGTTCCTCGCAGACCAATCGACGGGGACGCTCTCGCTGGCGAAGGAGAACGATTCCTACGCGATCCCGGTTGCGTTTACGTTTGCACCGGAAAACGAGGATTTCTACTTTCGACTCGGTTACGCTCCGGGAAGTCGTAAGCGCGAGTACATCAAGACCACCGAGCGCGGGACGTTCGTCGTCGCTGCCGAGACACGGGAGGGCTGGAGAAGCGTCGTCGCGCGCGGCGAACTCGAACACCGCAACACCGTCGATGACCTCGACCGCGTCACCCCGCCCGACGAGGGGCTCAGCGATGCCGAGCGCGAACTCCATATCCCGTTCTACCACGTTTTCGAGGCACCATCGGAGATGACGTTCACGCTCGTCCGTCTCCGGACCGACGAACTCACCGGGGTCGCAGAATCTACCGACGGGTGAGCCGGGTTCCGACGTCTCCCACGACTGAAGCTGCGGGGCAGTTTACGCTGTTTCCGCTGATACGGCAGTGCGGAGTATGCGGCCTCCGTTCGTCACTCCAACCGTGATGATCTGCTCGAACGGCCCTCCCAAGGGGTCGATACATGTATTCCGTGAACGTGATTCGACCACAAATAATATATTATTGATAATTTTTAATTTCGTATATTTGATGAGATAATCGACAGAGGGAAAATTGATTCGGACGAGATCTTTGGGTGCCAAAAGTGAGTTTTACCGCTCCGACCACCCGCATCGGGCGGTCGATGCGGTAATTGCCTACACGAGTCATTATGAGCGCTCACTCCGACCGGACGACGATCCGGACGTGATCGCCGTTTTCGGCGTTCGAGTCACCCGACAGCTCGTACTCCGCCGGATCGACGGGTTCGCCGTTCACCTCCACGATCACCGTCGCGTTCTCGCTGGTGTAGGTTTCGCCGTCGTACCGGACGGCGTCCTCCGTGACGCCGATGTCGAGGGTCCACATCGCGTACTGTAGTGTGACCCGCCGGGCGTGGACGTGCCACTCCTCGGTGCCGGCCTCGAAGTGGAACGCGTCGAACTCGCGGGGTTTCTGGAACTCCGGCTGACTGAAGTCGAGTTCGGTCCCGTCGATCGTGACGTTGATCGTGCCGTGTTCGTGTGTGGTCCCGACACCCGTCGGCATCGTCTCCGGGTCCTCCAGCGCGTTCGCGGGTGCGCCGCCGGTGAAAAACAGGACGTACGCCGCGACGACGACCGGGATCACGACGAGCGCAGCCAGGAGGATTCCCCGCAGGCCGATGCCCTCTCTCCCCTCACCCTCCCCGATCCGGCGGCGGTCGATCGGCCCGAGTTCGCCCTCGTGTCGGGCTTCGAGGTGCGTGAGATACGCGTCCTCGGAGTCGAACGAATCCCCACAGTAGCTACAGTCCGGCATTGCTTACGTGCTAATACCGCGGCAAGGTAATCAAACGTTTTGATCCGGACGGCCGCGGAGGCGCGGGCAAGCCATCGGGCGCGGAAGATATTTACTCCAGCCGCGGGGACAGTCGGGCGATGGACGGGGAGGGAAACGACGACGATTCCGGGGCTGCGAGTTCCGGGGACGCGGACAGCGACGACCCCGCGAGTCGGGGGCCGAGCCGGCGGGGCGTGCTGAAAGGGATTGCCGGCGGCGGCGCCCTCCTCGCGGCGGGGAAATCGATCGACAACGTGGTCCTCGGGTACGGCGTTCTCGTCGGGACGAACCTCCGGGACCAGAACCTCGGCGACCTCGCGGATCAGGGACTGCGGCCGGGCGGCGGACCGGTTCCGGCGGCGGAGTACGGGGTGACGGCCACCCCGGAGACGGTGCGCATCGTCGACGAAGGGGACGGCGTCGCCGCGTTCGATCCCGGCGAGACGGGTCCGGAGGGCGCCAGGGCAATCGGGGCCGAACACGGCCTCGGGGACGCGACGGCGGAGCTGGCGCGGGACATCGAGGAGCTGTCCGCGGGGGCACACACGTTCGAGTTTTGCGGGATCGAGGAGTTCTTCGAACTGGTCCGCCGAGCGGAGGCCCGCCCGTACACCGCGGGTGTACTGCGGGGGTGGCACCGCACGGCGAACCCCGACCGCGTCGAGCGCTTCGCCGACGCGAATCCCGAGAAACCGGAGAGCGTCGTCCACGGCCTCGCCACCGGATTCAGGCAGCACAGCCACTACGACGTCGCCCGGTACGTCGCCGGCGCGGCCCAGGACAACGTCATCATGGGTGTGGCCGACCTCCGGGCGCCGTTCCGTGAGCCCGTGGGCTTTGGCGCTCTGCTGGAGGAGGACGGGGGGACCGGCATGTTCTGTTATGAGTTCACGCACCGCTCGATCGAGGCGTTTCACGCCGTCCCGGCTCCCGAGCAGTCGGTTCCCGTGATCGGCGCCCGGGTGATCGACGATCGGCACAAACACGTCTACACCGGGGTTGCGAGCGTCGTTCGGGACGACGGGCTCCGCGTGCCGATGACGTTCGTCGACTACACGCACGCCACGCTGTACGACGATTTCAGGGTCAGGGGGTTGCTGGGCGACGGCCTCGAAGGGTACAACGACCGCCACCGCGCGACCGCGATCGAGTGGCGGCCCTTCTGATCGGGGGCTTCGATCCGGGAGGGTCCTTCAGCCGGGGCGACGCCTCGCCTGCCGGATCACCGGGATCGCTGTTCGTCGGGCGTCGGGAGGCGGCCCTCGGTGATCTCGATGGCGACGCGGCGCATGTGTTTGCAGCGGACGCCCCTGATCTCGTGATCGGGACAGGAGCACCGCCGCTCGTCGAGGTCGACGACGTAAGTCGCGTCGCGGGCGGATTCGACGACGTACCGGCCATCAGGGAGCGGGCGGACCGCCATGGGTTCAGTCCAGGCGCGGGCGGAGCGGTCTTCCAGGGTGGCGGTGTCGGGAGCGAGCGGGGCTTTTCGTGATGCTCGCGGGCGGTGAGTTCGCGTCATACGTGGGTGTGCGACCGGGGTGGTTTCCGGGTGGTCGCAGTGTATATCAGTACGTGCTGCGGACGCCTAAGGGTGTCGCCCGCCCGTTCCGTCGATCCCGATTCGCCGGGGGAAGCGCCCGTGAGTCGGCCAGCCACTCCCGGCGTGGATCGTCTCCCCACGGTGCTGCCGTGACCATCCGCAAGCGGCGGAATTAAGTGCCACGGCGCGATTAGTCCGTCCCGAGGTCGTCACTGTGGCATCCATCGAGAAAGTGTTTCCCGGCGGGATTAGCGGGACCGCGCTGGCGGCCCTCGGGGTGGGCGCACTGCTCGTGGTCACGCACGTCGTCGTCCCACACTGGAGCACGCGGTACGGCGCGTACCTGATCGCGTTCACCGTCTGGATGGCGTGGTTCGTTCTCGCCGGCGTGAACTTCATCGGCCAGCGGTGAGCCGAGGGGGGTCGTCTGACGACCCCCGCGAGCACGTTCGTTTGCTGCGTCTGACGAACCCCTTTTATGCTGTGGCGGCAAATCCGTGCCAATGTCGTCCCCCGAGGTGTCCCGGTCGCCATGGCCGGCGTGACGTTCTGGGCGCTCGTCGTCCTCGCGACGGGGACGGGCGTCGTCACGGCGTGGACGCTGGGGGCGAACAGCAACTCGCCACCGTTCGCCCCCGCGATCGGCGCCAACGCCATCTCGACGATGCGGGCCGCCTTTCTCATCGGCCTGCTCGCCGCGCTGGGCGCGCTCACACAGGGCGGGGCCATCTCCGAGACCGTCGGGTCGGGGCTGATCGACGGCGTCGCCATCACCTCGCTCGCGGCGACCGCCGGCCTGCTCACCGCGACGGCGTTCATGGCCTTCGGCATCTACACCGGCTACCCCGTCCCCGCGGCCTTCGCGACGACCGGCGCGATGATCGGCGTGGGGCTGTCGCTCGGGGGATCGGCCGCCGTCGGAACCTACCGGGAGATCGCCGTCTTCTGGGCGCTCGTTCCCCCCGTCTCCGGCGGACTGGCGTACGCCACCGCGACGATGCTGCGGCGCGACGACATCCCCGAGACCGTCGGTGTTCCGGCGCTCGCGGCGCTCGTGGGGGGGATCATCGCGAACATCCGGCTCGGCGTCATCCCCTCAACCGCGGGCGAGAGCCAGGGATCGATCGCGGGCTTCGCGGCGCTCAGCGTCGATACACCCGGCTTCGCCGGGATCGATCCAGCGGCCGTCCTCGCGACTCTGCTGGTCGCGGCCGCGGGCTTTTGGTTCATCCGGCGGCGGACCCAGGAATCCGTCGACAAGGGGGTCCGGACCTTCCTCGTCATCCTCGGCAGCGTCGTCGCGTTCTCGAGTGGCGGCAGCCAGGTGGGCCTGGCGACCGGCCCCCTCGAGAACCTGTACGGCGCGGAACTCGGACTCCCGGGGATCGTCCTGCTGGCGATCGGCGCGACGGGCATCCTCGCGGGCGCGTGGATGGGCGCGCCCCGCCTCCTGCAGGCCACCTCCCGGGAGTACGCCGAACTGGGCGTCCGGCGATCCATCGCCGCCCTCGTACCCGGGTTCGTCATCGCACAGGCCGCGATCACGCTCGGCATCCCCATCTCGTTCAACAACATCATCATCTCCGGGATCATCGGCGGCGGCCTCGCGGGCGGATCGGCCGGCGTCTCCCGCCGGAAGATCGGCGTCACGATCGGTTTCTGGCTGATCACGCTCGTCTCCTCGGTCGCGGTCGGGTTCGGCGTCTACAGGGTCTTCGCGGCGGCCCTCGGCGGGTGAGCGTCACGGTCGCGCTCCACGCCACAGTCCACGGGCCGCTACCGGACGACCGTCACGCTCACCGGCGCTTCGCCGACGACCGCCGTCGCGACCGTCCCCAGGAGGCGGCGCGCGACCCTGCCCCGATCCCCCCCGTGACCGCCCATGACGACGTGATCCACGTCGTGGTCCTCGGCGAACGCCAGGATCGTCTCCGCGGGATCGCCCGTCTCGACCGCCGTCTCCACCTCCCGGTCCTCCTCGGCGGCGCGCTCCTCCGCCCGGTCGAGTACCTCGCGTGCCCGCTCGTGGGCATCCTGCAGACGCGCGTCGTTGAGTCCGAGGACGCCACCCTCGCTCATCGCGCCGTCGGGTGGAGTCACGACGTTCAGCACCGTCACCGTGCAGTCGAACGTCTCCAGCGCGTGGACCAGCGCGTCCTCGGAGAGCGGTGATCCATCGAGCGGGACGAGTACGTGATTCGGTGCCACACGCCACATCCGGCGTCGAGCCACAAATACCCACACCCCGCCGGCGCGGTAGGTCGTGGGATCGGCCCCGGCCCTCGACCGCGCAGGGGGACGGTTCCGGACGGCGAAACGTCAATAAAGCCCGCTGCCGAACCACTCCGCATGAAGAACATCGAGGGACTCATCGACGACGCCGTAGAGCTGGCCGAGCAGGGCCACACGAAGGGCGAGATCGCCGACGAACTCAACATCTCCCGGGAGACGGCGACCTGGCTCGTCGACCGCAGGGACATCGGGACCAACTCCACGAGCCAGCCCAGCCAGCCCCACGACATCCACGTCGACTGGAGCACCCTCGGGCGCGACAGTACCCGCCTGCACCATGCGGGGGCCGCGATGGCGGATCTCCTTTCGAAACGGGGCGAGGACGTCGACCTCACGGTCGGGATCGAGAAGGCCGGCGCGCCGCTCGCGACCACGGTCGCCCGCGAGCTCGACACCGACCTCGCCACCTACGCCCCCCGGAAACACCAGTGGGACGAGGAGGGCGACCTCGACAACGTCGAGGGGTCGTTCTCGCGGAACTTCGCGGGCATCCGCGACCGGGAGTGTTACGTCGTCGACGACATCGTCACCAGCGGAACGACGATGACCGAGACGATAGAGGCGATCACCGATGCCGGCGGAGACCCGGTCGCCTGCGTCGTCATCGTCGACAAACAGGGCATCGAGGAGATCGGAGGCGTTCCGGTGTACTCGCTTTTGCAGGTCGTCCGGGTCGGCGAGGACGGGTAACTCCCGACACCCGGGCCCTACAGAATCCCCATCTCCCCGAGCCGCTCGGGCAGGTACGTGTCGGTCACGAAGTCCAGCCCCCGGGAGGCCAGCGCCTGCTGTTCGGCCTTCTTGTCGATGTCGAGCTGGAGTTCGATCT
>CAYSJP010000112.1:0-7451 GCA_964431395.1 uncultured Halobacteriales archaeon | reverse complement strand
TCGCGGGCGATGGCGATGATCGCGGCGCCGATGACGATCCGTATCAGGGGCTCCTTCCGGACGTACGCCAGAAGCGTCCGGTGCACTTCGACGATGATGAGCAGGAGGAGAACGGTGTTGAGGAGCTCGACGACCGCGGTCGGGTCGGTGTAACTCCCCGACGTGATGAGACCGTACAGCCCGAGCAGGATGTCGAACACCCCGATCAGGAACAGCAGGAGAAGAAAGTACGCCGCCAGAAGAACGAGCCACCGCATCGCCCCCGCCGAGGGCTCGGTGAAATCCGATAGTTCGACTCGCACACGTGTCACTCGAGCCACAGTCTAATAAACATGGCGAGAATCGGGAGGCGCGCCTCCCCGTGCCCGGACGCGACCACCGTCCATCAGGTAGAAGTCCCGTCCCGTCGATCCCCCGAGCATGCAGACCGTCGTCCTCGCCGCCGGAGAGGGAACCCGGATGCGACCGCTGACCGCGCGCCGACCGAAACCGATGCTCCCCGTCGCCGGCCGGCCCATGCTCGAGCACGTCCTCGACGCCGCCGTCGACGCCGGCGCGAGCCGGCTCGTCCTCGTCGTCGGATACCACGACGACGCCGTCCGCGAACACGTCGGTGAGAGCTATCGGGAGGTTCCGGTCGCGTACGCTCTCCAGGAGTCCCAGGAGGGGACTGCCCACGCCGTGCGGGCGGCGCTGCCCCACCTGGAGGAGGCACCCTTCGTCGTGCTCGCGGGCGACAACCTCTACGACGCGGCGACGATGGAGGAACTGTACGCGTCGGTGCCGGCCCTCGGCTCCTTCGAGGTCGCTGACCCCCGGCCATACGGCGTGCTCGACCTGGCGGGAGACCGGGTGACCGGCGTGATCGAGAAGCCGGCGGACCCGCCGTCGAACCGGGTGAACGCGAGCGCCTACGCCTTCGAGGCGCGGGCGCTCTCGTGGCTCGAGGCGGTCGAGAAGTCCGAACGCGGCGAGTACGAGCTCACCGACGTGCTCGCCCGCCAGATCGAGGCCGGCGACGTGCGGGCGGTCACGTTCGAGCGCTGGCTCGACGTCGGGCGGCCCTGGGAGCTGCTCGGGGCAAACGAGTGGAAGATCGGTGACCTACGGCGGGACCTGCAGGGGGAGGTCCACGGCGACGCCGACGTCGTCGGCGACGTGGTGATCGAGGCGGGCGCGACGGTCCGGCGGGGCGTGACCATCGAGGGCCCCGCGCTGATCGGAGCGGACGCGGAGGTCGGGCCGAACGCCTACGTCCGGGGGGCAACGGCGATCGGCGAGGGCGCGAAGGTGGGCCACGCCGTCGAGGTGAAAAATTCGGTGCTGATGGCGGGGGCGACGGTTGGGCACCTCGCGTACGTCGGCGACAGCGTCCTCGGGCGGGACGTGAACTTCGGCGCGGGGACGACGGTCGCGAACCTCAGACACGACGGCGCGGACGTGGACCTGACCGTGAAGGGCGAGGCCGTCTCGACCGGGCGCCGGAAGTTCGGGGTGGTCCTCGGCGATGGCGTGAAGACGGGCATCGACACGAGCCTGAACACGGGCGTGAAACTGTCAGCCGACGCCCGGACCGGGCCGGGCGAGGTCGTGACGGAGGACCGGTAGAGCCGCTGGCGCCGTCGCTCGTGCGGTGGAAATGAAAAAACGGGAAACGTTCTCAGACGGCGTCGGGACCGGTCTTGCCCGTCCGGATCTGCAGCGCCGACTCCACGGGCAGGACGAAGATCTTGCCGTCGCCCTTCTCGCCGGTGTGGGCGCCCTCCCGGATCGCCTCCACGACGTCCTCGGAGGGAACGTCGGCGACCACACACTCCACTTTCGCCTTCTGGTGGAGGTCGACCGTGTACTCCTCGCCGCGCCACTGCCCCGTCTTGGCGGGCTGGGAGCCCCGCCCGGAGACGTCCGTCACCGTGATCGACGGCGCGCCCGTCTCCGCGAGGGCCTGCTTCACGTCGCTCAGTTTGTCCGGCCGGATGTACGCCATCACCAGCTCGATCTCACTCATCCGAATCACCCTCCATGTGGAAGTCGGCGGGAGCGACCCGGCCGCCGTCGGCGAGGGCGGTGCCCTCGTCGCTGCCGAACTCGGGGTAGGTGTCGACGCCGTGCTCGGAGATGTCCAGGCCCTCGCGCTCGTGGGACTCGCTGACGCGGGCCTCGCCGATGGCCTTGAGCGCGAACCAGATGACCGCGGTCGCGGTGACCGTCCACGCCGTGATGACCGAAACGCCGACGATCTGTGCGACGAACGATTCGAGGATCGTCGTGCTCTCGCCGAGGAGGCCCTCGAAGGCCGCGGGGTCCGCGACGAACGGAGCGATGAGCGCGCCGAGAATGCCGGCGCTGCCGTGGACGGGGAAGACGGCACACACGTCGTCGATCTTGAGGCGCTTCTCGACGAACGAGAAGACGATCGGGAGCTGAGCGCCCGCGAGGATGCCGACGATGAACGCGCCCCACCACGTCGTGGTGTGTGGGATCGCGGTGATGCCGACCAGCCCGGCGAGCAGGCCGTTCGCGACGTACAGAGTGTCGACCTTGCCGGTCTTGAGCACGGCGACTCCTCCGGCGCCGATCGCGCCCATGCCCATCGCGATGGTGGTCGTCATGGCGACGCGACCCAGAACGGACGCGTTGAGCGCGCCGTCAGCGACGGCTGCTGCCGTCCCGACGTTGAACCCGTACCAGCCGAAGGCGAGCATCAGGGTGCCCAGCACGGCGAACGTCATCGAGTGACCGGGGATGACGTTGACCGAGCCATCGTCGTCGTACCGGCCCATCCGGGGACCGAGGACCCACGCGGCCGTCAGGCCGGCGATGCCGCCGAGCGCGTGAACGATCGTGCCGCCCGCGAAGTCGATGTAGGCCGTCCCGGTGACCTCCGCGACGAGCCCCGTGTCCGCCGCCCACGTGAACCCGGTCACGACGGGGTAGATGACGGCTGCGAGCAGGAACGTGTAGGTGACGTACGCGCGGAGTTTCGCGCGACCGGCGACCGCCCCGGAGACGATCGTCGCCGCCGTCATCGCGAACACCGCGCCGTACAGCCAGTTGATCCAGCCCGCGCCCTCGAGGCTAGCGGCCGTGCTCCAGCTCCCGCCGCTGGCGACCGACTCGACGCCCGTCCCGAGCAGGAAGAACACGGTGACGCCGACGCTCCAGGTCAGCAGGTTCTTCGTGAGCTGGTTCGCGACGTTCTTCGAGCGCACCTGCCCGGACTCGAGCATCGCGAAGCCCGCGTGCATGAAGAAGATCAGGAACGACACCGTGAGGATCCACGTGTGGTTCAGCGCCTCCGCGGTGGCATCGCCGATCTGCAGTACGCTCAGCATGGGTTCGCGACACCTCCGTCGTCACCCGGAGAGATTTTACGTTCGTTTAGTTCTACGCCAATCACCGACTGTATGATGTCGTACATCGCGATAGTATCGAACGAGCATTTCTATTTAAGCCTTGTTCTTTAAATATATACGTGTGTAAGGATCCCTATACCGAATATAATGTGTTCCAGTGCACATCCGCCGACAAGTATGGGTTCGTGCGGGGCTGGACTGTACGAACGTCGGGTGTGTCGGTGCCCGGCGGCTGTCGGTGGGTATCAGTGGCCGCCGGCCCGAGAGCGTCACGCGCGTACTATCGGTGTCGCGCGTCGAACTGTCGTTCGGGGCGACGAGCGCGAAAAGAAGGGTTGGAGACGGAAGGCGGGACCGGAGCGGCGTCAGACGGCGTCGGGACCGGTCTTGCCGGTCCGGATCTGCAGCGCCGAGTCGACCGGGAGGACGAAGATCTTGCCGTCGCCCTTCTCGCCGGTGTGGGCACCCTCCTGGATCGCCTCCACGACGTCCTCGGAGGGGACGTCGGCGACCACGCACTCGACTTTCACCTTCTGGTGGAGGTCGACCGTGTACTCCTCGCCGCGCCACTGGCTCTTCTTTGCGGGCTGGGAACCACGACCGGAGACGTCCGTCACCGTGATCGACGGGGCGCCCGCCTCGACGAGGGCCTTCTTCACGTCGCTCAGTTTGTCCGGGCGGATGAACGCCATCACCAGCTCGATCTCACTCATCCGGATCACCCGACGAGTCGGCCGCGCCGCCGTCGGTCCGGACCTCGCCGGGGTGGGTGACCGCCGTGCCGCCGTCGGCCGAGACCGGGCCCCTGTCCTGGCCGAACTCGGGGTACGTCGAGACGCCGTGTTCGGAGATGTCCAGGCCGAGTTCCTCCTCCTCCTCGGACACCCTGAGGCCGATCGCGGCGTCGATGATTCCCAAAACGAGCATGGATACCAGCACGGTCCAGGTGCCGACCACGGCGACGCCGACGAACTGCATGGCGATCTGGTCGGCGCCGAGGATCGTCCAGGCGCCGCCCTCGCTGGCGACGAACGGGATCAGGATCGTCCCGACCCCGCCCGCTGCTCCGTGGACCGCGAACACGCCACAGACGTCGTCGATCTTCAGGGAGTCGACCGTCCAGCGGAACGCGGGCAACACCAGGGCGCCGCCGATGGCGCCGATCGCGAGACCACCGAGCCAGTGGACGTGGGGGACCGCGCCCGTGACCGCGACGAGGCCGGCCAGCAGGCCGTTTGCGGTCCACAGGGGGTCGGGCTTGCCCTGCCAGAGGGCGGAGACGACCATCGCGGCGACGCCGCCGCCACCCATCCCGAGGGTGGTCACGAGCGCGACCCGGCCGAGCGCCGCGGCCTGGACCCCGCCCTCGCTGACGATGGTCGCCTGCGTCCCGACGTTGAACCCGTACCAGCCAAACGCCAGGATCAGGGTGCCGAGCACCGCAAACAGGATCGAGTGGCCCGGAATGGGCTGGGCGTTCCCGTTCGCGTCGTAGCGACCCGTGCGCGGGCCGACCATCTTCGCGGCCACGAGGCCGGCCAGACCACCACACATGTGAACGACCGTCGCGCCGGCGAAGTCGAGGTAGCCGACGCCGATGGCCTCACCTATGTAGCCGGCGCCCGAGAGGAGGCCGTCCCCACCCCAGGCGAAACCCGGGAGGACCGGGTAGATGATGCCGGTCATCGCCGCGGCGAACGCGACGTACGCGGTGAACTTCATGCGCCCGGCGACGGCCCCGGAAACGATCGTCGCCGCCGTCATCGCGAACACCGCGCCGACGAGCCAGCCGACCCAGTCGCCCGCCGAACCGTCCGACAGGACGTTCCACGCCGCGCCCGGTTCGATCGCCACGTCGGGCGAGGTCAGCATCCCGGTGAGCGCGGTGACCCCTGCCCCGACGATGAAGAAGACGATCACTCCCAGCACCCAGTCGTTCAGGTTCTTCATGAGAACGTTCCCGACGTTCTTCGCGCGCACCTGGCCCGCCTCCAGCATGGCGAAGCCCGGCTGCATGAAGAAAATCAGGAACGCGATGACCAGCGCCCACACCGTGTTGACCGCCGTCGCGAGTTCGCCGGCCGACTGTAGCGGAACGATCCCCACCATCTCAGGCCACCACTTCGGTAACCGAACCCGATAATTCTGGACGTTCGTCTTTCGATACGCTTGATCTCCGGTCGATCGTGTCTAACGTCACGCGCTTAGCTCAAAATACAGAAGTATATAACGTTAACCGTTAAGATATATTCAGTACTGTTGCTGTATAGGGTTGACTCGAAGAATATTAATGTATATAAGGTGCGACCGAGTTCGGTGGTCCGGCCGCCGGAGGGGTACGGAACGGGACGGGAGCAGTCAGTGTCAGAGGCGCTCGGCCACGTCCTCCGCGAAGTACGTGAGGATCAGGTCCGCGCCGGCGCGCTTGATCGAGAGCAGCGACTCGTGGGCGACCGCCTCCAGGTCGAGCCAGCCCTTCTCGGCGGCGGCGTGCAGCATGGCGTACTCCCCGGAGACGTTGTACGCGGCCACCGGGCGGTCGAACGACTCCCGGACCCGGCTCACGACGTCGAGGTACGGCAGGGCGGGCTTCACCATCAGCACGTCGGCGCCCTGCTCGACGTCCAGGGCGACCTCCCGGGTCGCCTCGCGGGCGTTCGCGGGGTCCATCTGGTAGTGTCTGCGGTCGCCGAAGGCGGGCGCCCCGTCGGCGGCGTCCCGGAAGGGGCCGTAGAAGGCCGACTCGTACTTCGCGGCGTAGCTCATGATCGGGACCGACTCGTGGCCCGCCGCGTCCAACCCGTCCCTGCTCGCCCCGACCTGCGCGTCGATCATTCCCGAGGGTGCGACCATGTCCGCGCCGGCCTCGGCGTGGGAGACCGCCGTCCTCCGGAGGTTGTCGAGCGTGGCGTCGTTGTCGACGGTGAGACTCGGTTCTCCCTTCCCCCGGGCACCGCTCTCGAGGACGCCGCAGTGGCCGTGGGTCGTGTACTCACAGAAGCAGACGTCGGTGATCACGTAGGCGTCGGTGTCGGCGGTGATCCGGCGGGTCGCCGCCTGAATCACGCCGTCCTCGGCCCAGGCCCTCGATCCCGTTTCGTCCTTCGACGCGGGAACGCCGAAGAGGATGACTGCCTCGACGCCGGTCTCGCGGATCTCCTCGACGCGGGCCACGGCGTCGTCGATCGGGACGCGCTCGTGGCCGGGCATCGACTCGATGGGGCGGCGCTCCTCCGCGGTGGCGTCGACGAACACCGGCGCGATGAGATCGGTGGGGGAGAGCGCCGTCTCGGAGACGAGTCCCCTGATCCCGTCGCCCCGGAGCCGCCGGGGGCGGTGTGTGAGGTCCATACCGGGAGTTCGCAAGCGAGGCGGAAAACCTGTCGGTGCCGCTTCCGACCTGAGGGATGCCCCTGCCCGCCAGCGACCGGACCTGGAGGCGTCCGGGCCGGGTGCTGCCGGAGCGGAAGACATTTGCCACTCACGGCGAAAGCCACGAATCGAATGGCCTCGGAGACACGGCCCGGCTTCAGGTCCCGCCTGCGCGTGTTCCTCGAGGACTACGGCCTGCTCGTCGTCGCGGGTGGGTTCTTCCTGCTCGCGGTCGCGGGCGTGGTCCTCTTTTTGATCGGGGATCGGGCGTTCGCCGAGCGGCTCATCCGGCAGTACGGCCTCCTCGCCCTGGTGTTCATCTTCGTTCTCGAGGGGGCGATGTTGCTGTACTTCGCGCCGAGCGAGGCGCTCGTGCCCGTCGCCATCGGGACGCTGGCGACCACGGGGTCCGGGTACGACTGGGGCGTCGTCGCCGCGATCATGCTGGTCGCCGTTCTCGGGGCGACCGCCGGCCAGACCGCGCTGTTCCTGCTCGCGAAGCGCGCTGGACGGGAGTGGTTACTCGAGAAACCGTGGTTCCGGATCGAGGAGTCCAAACTCGACCGCTTCGACCGCTGGTTCGAGCGCTGGGGTCGGCCGGCCGTGCCGGTCAGCAACGCCCTGCTTTTCACCCGGGGGATGCTCACCGTCCCCGCCGGGATCGCCGAAATCGACGTCCGGGAGTTCGCCGTCCTCTCGGCGCTCGGGACGCTCGTCTTCGAG
>CAYSJP010000111.1:0-7478 GCA_964431395.1 uncultured Halobacteriales archaeon | reverse complement strand
GCGGTCGAAGGCGAGGTCGAACGCGACGGTCGCCACGGTTCCGGACAGCACCCAGCCGGCGTAGTTCGAAAGGGGAACGTCGTAGTAGACGCCGCCGTCGAGATACTCCCAGAAGCCGATGGCCACCGCGCCGGGGTCGAGCACCAGATCGATCGCCAGGACGACTGCGAGCGTCGCGGGGAGGCGCACCGCCCGCCGCGATGCGAGTGACCCGAGCAGGAGCACCGAAAGCAGGTAGGCGTTGAGCACGAGCGGGAGGAAAAACAGGGGCAGCCCCAGTGGAACCCCCTCGATCATCGGCCCGAGTTCGATCGTGTACTCGAAGGCGCCGTAGGGCCAGTCGGTTCGAATCCCGATGATCTCGATGCCGTAGGCGTACAGACACACGCCGGCGAGGAGGGCGGCAGCCTTCCGTCCGAGCAGGGGGGCGACCCCGGCGATCAGGGGCAGGCGCATGATGAGCGTCCCCGAGAGCACGAAGTAGGGGTTGAACGCGAGCCACTCCGGGAGGAACCCCATCGCGCCGGAGATGAGCGTCACGGCACCCATCAGCGGGACGACGACGGAGATCGTGAAGCGGTTCTCCGCGACGAGTTCGTCGAGTCGGCGCTCGATCACCGCCCGGTCCACGCCACGCTCCCGGACCTCCGCCAGGGTCGGCGCGCCGTCAGACATGGACCAGCCCCCACGGACCGGCGATGACGGGAACTCCCCCGGCCGCGAGCGGGAGCGACCCGGCCACGAGAACGGCATCGGGCGGGACGATCCGCCACAGTCCTCCCAGCGTCAGCACCATCCCGACGAGCGTGTTGATCGCGGGGTAGTACCAGTACGCGCGGTCGACGTCGACCCCGCCGGCCTTCCACCCGATCACGAGCGCCGGGTACACGAGGAGGAGCAGTCCGGCCAGGAGGTCGAGCACGGCGAACGTGGCCGCGGCGAGCAGCCAGACGGCGCCGCAGTACGCGAGGGTGCCCCGCCGCCCCAGGACGGTCGCCAGGGTGTCGATGCCGGCCCGGCGGTCCGGTTCGATGTCCGGGATCGCGGAGAAGGTGTGCATCGCCATCGCCCACAGCCAGCCGCCGACCATCGCCTCGATCGGCGGGTTTGCGCCGGCGAGCGCCGCGTAGGCGGCCACCCCCGGGAGAACGTACAGGCCGTTCGACACCGAATCGAGCGGCGGCGTCGTCTTCAGGCGCAAGGGGGGCGCGCTGTAGGCCGCGCCCAGAAGGAGAAACCCGACGATCCAGGGCGCCGCGGTCGGGAGCCGGACGGCCAGGGCGAGCCCCAGGAGCGCGCTCGCGAGGACCAGTCCGACCACGAGTCGGCCGCCGGTGTAGCGCACCTCCTTTTCGTCTTTCTTCGGGTTCTCCGTGTCGACGTCGGCGTCGAACACGTCGTTGACGCCGTACAGGAACACGTTCGCCGGGAGGAGAAAGTAGACGAACAGGACGACCGCGGGTGCCGAGAACAGGTCGGGCACCGACTCGGCGCCGTAGGCGACGCCGACGATGACCGGACCCGCCAGGTACAGCCAGAACCGCGGCCGCGAGCGCTTGAGAAGGCGCCGGAGGCGGCTCATCTGTCCCTCCGTGTCAGCGCGGCGTCGGAACCTGCGGGAGGTCCTCCAGTACCGCGTCGGACGCGTGCTGGCCGCTGATCAGACACATCGGCACTCCGATGCCCGGGGTGGTATAACTCCCGGTGAAGTACAGTCCGTCGAGCGCCGAGGAGCGGTGGCCGGGACGGAGCGGCCCGGTCTGGCGGAGGGTGTGAGCCAGCCCCAGTGCCGTTCCCTCGCGGGCGTTGTAGCGCTCGCCGAAGTCCGACACCGAGAACAACTCCTCGACGACGATCCGGTCCCGCAGGTCCGTGCCCGTGTGCTCCGCGAGGTCCTCGAGAACGAGGTCGCGGTACCACTCTTTGGTTTCCGTGTCGTCGGTCAGTCCGGGTGCGATCGGCACGAGCGCGAACAGGTTGCCGTGACCCTCCGGAGCGACCGTGTCGTCGGTCTTGGAGGGCACACAGACGTAGTACGCGGGATCCTCCGGCCAGTCCGGATCGTCGAAGATCTGCGCGAAGTGCTCCTCCCAGTCCGTCGGGAGCACGAGGGTGTGGTGTTCGAGTTCCTCGAGTTCGCCCTCGACGCCCAGGTACATGAGAAAGGCGGAGGGTGCGTAGGTACGCCCGTCCCAGTAGGACTCGTCGTACTGGCGGTCCTCGGGGCGCAGGAGTTCCTGCTCCGTGTGGGCGTAGTCGGCGTCCGACACCACGAGGTCGGTTTCGATCCGGTCGTCGGCCGTCGTTATGCGGAACTCCCCGCGTTCACCCCGGATGGCCGAGACGGGCGTGTTCGTGCGGTAGTCCACGCCGAGCTCCGACCCCAGCTCCACGATGCCGTCGACGACCCCGCCCAGCCCATCGTCGGGGTAGTACACGCCGAGATTGAAGTCGACGTGACTCATGAGGTTGTAGAGGGCGGGCGTGTTCGATGGCGACCCTCCGAGGAACACGAGCGTGTACTGCATGATCTGCTGGAGTTTGGGGTGCTCGAAGTAGTCCTCGACGTGGCTCTGCATCGAGCCCAGAAACTTCATGCCACGGGCGTTCTTGACGACGTCCCAGTCGACGTAGTCCCGGAAGTTGGGCCGGTCGGTGTACACGAAGTGCTCCATCCCGATCTCGTAGGTCTCCTCGGCCTGGTCGAGATACGCGTCGAAGGCCTCCCCCGCCCCGTTCTCGTAGGTCTCGAACAACTCCTTTGTCTCCTCGAGATCGCCGGAGATGTCCACCTGATCGCCGTCCTTGAAGAAGATCCGGTAGTGCGGATCGAGGTGTTCGAGCCCGTAGTACTCCTCGACCGACCGGTCGAAGTGGCCGAAGAACCGCTCGAACACGTCGGGCATGAGGTACCAGGAGGGCCCCATGTCGAATTCGAACCCGTCTCGCCGGAGGCGGCTTGCTCGGCCGCCGAGCTGGCCGTTCTTCTCCACGATCGTGACGTCGAGCCCGGCGTCGGCGAGGTAGCAGGCCGTCGAGAGCCCGCCGAACCCCCCGCCGATCACGACGACGGAACGGTCGTCTCCGGTCGTCGAAGCTACCGGATCAGCGCTCGTGCGCACCATCGACTCAGACCAGCCCCCCGAGCCGCCGCAGGAACGCCCCGGCCGCACGGATCGCGGAGCGGCCGGGTACCCCCCAGCTCCTGCCGTTCGTGTTCGGCGTCAGACCCCCGTCCGTGGTGTCCTCGGTCGTCGCTCCGCTCGGCGGGACGGCGCTGACGGCGTCGAACGTCGCGACCGGGTCGCCGCTGCGCTTGTAGTGGTACCACGTTTTCGCGGCGAGCCAGAGCCGGCGCCGGTTGGTGAGGGTCCGGCGCGCCGACAGGACGTCGTAGCCGTGCCCGCGGATCCCGCGGTGGTGCTCCGCGTACAGCACCGCCGACAGGAGCACGCCGAACCGGCAGTCAGCCGGCAGGTACTGGATCCCCTCGACGCCGTCCCGGTAGAGCCGTTCGGTCCGATCGAGTTCGTCCCGCATGGCCGCGGCGAACCCCTCGTCGAACCTGAGGGCCGCGATCTGCTCCTCGGTGACGCCGTGCTTCTCGAGGGTGGTCCCGGGGAGGTAGATCCGGTCGTAGTCCTCGATGTCCTCGCGGACGTCACGCAGGAAGTTCGTGAGCTGGAACGCCTCCCCCAGCGACTTGGCGTGTGGCCGGGCGTGCTCTTTCTCCTCGGGGTCCATCAGGTCGAGCATCATGTACGCGACGGCGACGGAGGATCCCCGGAGGTACTCCTCGAGGTCCGCGTAGGTGTCGTAGCGATCCACGGTGACGTCCATCTCCATGGCGTCGATGAACGCCTGGACTTCCCGGTCGGCGATGCCGTAGCGCTCCTTGATCGACTGGAACGCCGACAACACCGGGTCGTCCGTCTCGCGGTCCCCGAGTGCCGCCTCACGGATACGCGCGAGCTCCGCGCGCTGTGTCTCGGGCGGCTTTCCGTCGGGATCGTCGACCACCTCGTCCGCGACTCTGAAGAACGCGTACAGCACGTACGTCGCTTCGCGGACACGACGGGGAAGAAGCCGCGTCGCGACGTGAAACGTCTTGCCTGTTCGCTGTTGGATCTCCTTGCTTGTAGCGACGTCGTCGGGGGATGCCATGTGTGGATAGGGACCTCGCTCCGTGCCTCTCTTGATGACGATGAGCGACTTGGTAGATACCAGGTCTCCAAGCTAATAAAAGGATCCTCATAACTGGTTAGGACTCCGGGTGTGGGTCGGTGTCGGGAGGGATTCCCGACCCCGTCGGCCGGGCCTCGCCGGGGTTAGCCCTCGAAGAACTCCTCGACGAGCTTCCGTTCGGCGGCCCGGAGGTGCTGGTGGAACGTCGGCCGCGAGACGCCCATCGACCCGGCGAGCTCGTCGCCGTTCGTCCCCCGGTCCCAGTCGTAGTACCCCCCGACGTAGGCACGCTGGAGCGCGGTGAACTGCTGGTCGGTGAGCCGGTCCTCGAGGCCGGCGATGAACTCGCGTTTCGTCGTCGGCGGGCGTTCGCGCTCCTGATACCGGCGGAGTTCGGTCTGCGGATGCCGGTCCTGGATCCGATTGACGACCGACCGGGCGTCCGCTCCGGCCGGAAGTTCGACCTCGAGGTGGGCTTCCCTCTCCGTGGCGGTGATCGCGTTCGTCTTCGCGCCCCTGTCGGCGAGTTCGGAGACGATCGATTCGGTGGCGACGTGGAGTTCGACCAGTGCCGATTCGCCACCCTCGCCGACGATCGACGCCTCGCTGATCTCCGGGGCGTCGGGCGCGAGTTCCGTGACCGACTCCGGATCACCGTCGGTCGTGACGAAGGTGATCAGCGACCCCTCGCGGTACACCGATCCCGCGTACTCGATCGCCGACCCCGAGCGGTTCGCGAGTTCGACGAAAAAGAAGTCCCGGTCGCGGATCAGGAGTTCTATCTCGACGACGTTGTCCGCGGAGATGATCCGCTTTGACTCGTGGGCGTTGAGCGCCGTCGCGACCATCCGCCCGAGCGATTCCAGCACCGCCGTCTCCCTGTCGTTGAAGCTCCCGACGTCCCTGGCGTGGACGAAGAGGGCGCCGTACTCGGCGTCGCCGTACCGGAGCGGTACGACGGCGACCTCGCCGGTGATCCCGCGCCCGTCCGGGAGCACGTAGTCGGACTGCAGGACGCGGAGGTCGCCGGACTCGATCGCCTTCGTGAGCTCCTCGGCCTCGGTCAGATCGATGCTCTCGCCGGGCACCAGGCCCACTCCCTCGTCGGCCGTCCCGGTCGCCTCGATGCGTTCGCCGGTGACGTCCATCTTGCCGATCCACGCGGCGGCGTACGGCGTCGTCTCGGTGATGCAGGCACACACCGCGTGTTCGACCTCGTTGCCGTTCACCGCCCCGACGAGTTCGCTCGTGACCCCCTCCAGCAGGCCGTTGATCCGGTCTAGCAGGTGGGCGAGGTTCTCCCGTTCGTTCTCGGCGGCCAGCTCGGCGCGCTTGCGGTCGGTCACGTCGGTCTGGAAGCCGACGAAGTGGGTCACCTCTCCCGCCCCGTTCCGGAGCGGCGCGATGGAAACCTCGTTCCAGAACTCCTCGCCGGCTCTGGTGTAGTTGAGCACCTCGACCGTCACCGACTCCCGTTCTTCGACGGCCCGGGCCATCTCCGCGACTTTCTCCTCGTCGGTTTCTTCGCCCTGGAGAAACCGGCAGTTGCGACCGAGCGCGAACTCCTTCGAGTACCCCGTCATCCGAACGAACGCGTCGTTGACGTACACGAGCGGGTTGTCCGGCAGTGACAGGTCGGAAATCGTGATCCCGACTGGCGCCTCGTCCATCGCCTGCTGCTTGAGACCGAACGCGACTGCCGGGAGCTGCTCCGACTCGGAGGCCGTCATGACGTCGGGTTTCGGAGGGAATGTTCAAGAGTGTTTCCGTCCCGCGATCCGACGGACCCTGCCGCCGGCCCTACCGGTCACCATCGACGGCCGTCGGGGCGTCACACGACGGCGTGCGATCGACGCCGAGAACGGTTTCATAATGACTGTTGTAGCGTTTTACCGCTCCGACCGCCCGCCGTCTGGCGGTCGATGCGGTAATTGCCTACAACAGTCATTATCAATCGCTACCGTATCACGATGGTCGTCAGACTTCGCCGTACACCGGGACCGCCGCGCCGCTGGTCACCCCGGCGGCGTCCGAGCAGAGGAACAGGACGACCTCGGCGACCTCGGCGGGATCTGGCCAGTCGTCGTGGTCGGCGTCCGGCATCATGCTGCGGTTCATCGGCGTGTCGATCACGCTCGGCATGATCGCGTTCGCCCGCAGGTCGCCCTCGTTCTCCTCGGCGATCGTCTCCGTGAGGAGCCGGACGCCGGCCTTCGAGGCACGGTAGGGGCCGTCGCCGGATCCCCCCTCCAGCGACGACCGCGAGGACACCGACACGATCGAACCCCCGCTCTCGACGAGGTGGGGGATCGCGTGCTTGGAGGCCAGAAACACGGTCTTGAGGTTCACGTCCAGCAGGAAATCGAACTCCTCGAGGTCGGTCTCGGCGATCGGGTCGCCACCACGCCAGGTCCCCGCGACGTTACAGAGCGCGTCGAGACGGCCGTGATTCTCGATCACCGACCCGACGGCGTTCTCGACCTCGTCCTCGTCGGTGAAGTCCCCCTGGTGGAAGGAACTGACGACGTCGGGTTCGATCAGGGCGTCCTCGTCGTCGGGCCCGATCAGGTCCGCTCCACAGACCGTCGCGCCGGCGGCGTCGAACGCCTCCGCGATCGCGCTCCCGAGTGCCCCGCTCGCGCCGGTGACCAGTACAACGTCGCCCTCGAAGTCGAAGTCGGCTTCCATGTCGCATAGCTCGGGCGCGACCCGAATAAATGCGCCGACGGTGGCAGGACGACCCGGATCCAGCCGTCGATCGTGAATCGACGCTCGGGCGTCGGCCGAAACCGACCCGGAGGGCGAGTGGCTCCCCGAGGAGCGAGACCCCATTCGTTTTGTGCATCGGCTATCAATCGAGCGGTATGGTCGACACCATTCTCGTTCCGCTGGAGTTACCGGATCCGGAGCCCCTGTCGCAGGTGCTGATCGACGATCTGTCGTCGCTCGACGTCGTGTTGCTCGGCCACTACGCACTCCCCGAGCAGACGCCGGTACCGTCGGGTCGCGAGCAGTTCGAAACCGAGGCGAAAGCGGAACTCGACGAGCTGGCCGAGCCGTTCGCGCAGGCGGGAGCGTCCGTCCGGACGCGACTCGTCTTCGGAAAGGCCCGGCAAGCGACCATCGACCGGGTCGCGATCGAGGAAAACTGCACGGCGGAGCTCGACCCGGCACCCACAGAAGCGGTCGAACGCATACTCGTCCCGATCCCGGACGTCGCGGAGTTCGAGCGACTCCCGAAGTTCGTGGACGTCCTCTGTGAGGACTCGACGACGGAGATCACCCTGTTTCAC
>CAYSJP010000110.1:0-7589 GCA_964431395.1 uncultured Halobacteriales archaeon | reverse complement strand
ACGTTTGATAATCTCCGCCGGGGACTCCCCGGCGGAATGTATCACTGCTTCTGTCCGACAGTATACGACACCGTCGAACCGCCCGACGATGCGTTGATCTGGCGACTCGAACCAACGCCCGCTACAGAGACGGCACAACAACTATGTCGGTTACTCCGTCATGGGAGGTATGGTTGTGCGGACCTCGACGCCGGCCATCGAGACGGGGTATCGCGGTATCGACGCGGGCGTTGTGAACAACAGCGGTCTCGGGGCACTCGTGCTCCCGGGGAAGGGCGGCGACATTCTCGGGTTCCGTGACAGGCGGAGGGAGATGGATGCCCCGTGCCGTGCTGATCACGACTGGGAGCCGCCGGGCAACCGGGGTGTGCCCGCGGACGCGAGCGAGGCGATCGAACTGACGCCGACGACCGCGTACCCGCTTGGCGGACTCCTGGAGGCCCAGCGCGCCAACCGAACTCAAAAAACCCTCGCCCCGGGTGAGACGATCGGGGCGGGGTTCACCGCCAGGACCCACGGCGGCGTCGACGCTGTGTCACCGACGGAAGGGATCGCGGCTGGGGGTGGCTGACCGATGGAGATCACCGCCATCGAGACGGTGACCTACGACCCGGAGTCGGATCTAACCGATACCGAACGCGACATCCAGATCACGACGGTCCGGGTCCACACGGACAAGGGGGTCGTCGGTCTCGGGGAGACGTTTCCGCTGGCGGGCATGGAGACGGCCGCGCTGCACGGCCCCATCGCCCGGCAGGTGCTCGGGCGCGATCCCGGGGACATCCAGGGGATCCGCGACGACCTGTCGACCTACTTCAACTACTACGGCCACGCGGGTGCCGAGTGGCGCGCGCTCAGCGGCCTCGACATCGCGCTGTGGGACCTCAAGGGCCGACTCGCTGACGAACCGGTCTACGCGCTGCTCGGAGGGAGGGCCCGCGAGGAGATCCCCGCGTACAACACCGCATACGAGCAGGAGTACGACTTCATGGACGAACCGGTCGCGCTCGCGGAGTCGCTGCTCGACCAGGGGATCGACTCGATGAAGATCTGGCCGTTCGACGGGTTCGCGGAGAAGACTCGCGGGCAGCGTATCGCGACGGCCGACCTGGAGACGGGGGTGGAACCGCTCCGCCGGATCCGCGAGGCGGTCGGCGACGGGATGTCCGTCGCCATCGAGGGCCACGGCTTGTGGGCACTCACGCCGGCCAAGCGGATCGCGAGCGCCGTCGCGGAGTACGACCCGATGTGGATCGAGGACCTGATCCGCAAGGGCGACCCGTCGGCCTACCGCCGCCTCGGGGCGGCGACCGACACCCCGCTGTGCGTGAGCGAGCGACTCCTCGGCCGCTACGAGTTCGCGCAGGCCCTGGAGACGGGCGCAATCGACATCGTGATGCCCGATCTCTGCTGGACCGGCGGCATCAGCGAGGCCCGCGCGATCGCCGAGATGGCCGAGGCAAACCACCTTCCGGTGGCGCCACACAACTCCGGCGGCCCCGTATTGCACTTCGCGAACGCCCACATCGCGACGACCATCCCGAACCTCTACGTCATGGAGACGATCCGTGACCGGTACGACGGCTGGCACCGCAATCTGATCACAGAACCGCTGCCGGTCCGGGACGGGACCCTCACCACGCCGCCCGGGCCGGGTCTCGGGACCCGGTTCGACGAGTCGCTGCTTGATCACGACGCGACTGACGTGAGACGGACCGAACGCTGATTTCGGGCGGTACGGAGGTGCGTGGCCCGGTTCCCCCCCCACCTCGACGTTCCGGATCCAACCGGTTACATCCCAAACAATCAAAATAGTTTTTATGTTTCCGGGGGAGTCGGGAGACACCGATGTCAGAGGCAGCGGGAGATACCGAGGCGATTGAGCGCGAGCGGACGCTTGCCGAGACGGTGTTCGGACAGCGGGAGTTCGGCGTGGTACTCGCCGTCCTCGTGCTGTTCCTGTTCGGGATAGCCGTCAGAGCTGACGTGTTCCTGACGATCAGTAACCAGGTCGGCGTCCTCCGGAACGCGGCGGTACTGACCATCGTGGGCTACGGGATGACGATGCTGATCACGTCGGGGGAGTTCGACCTCTCGGTCGGGTCGATGCTCGGAATCTCCGCGGCGATCACGGCGACGATGATCGTCGACGGGTTCGACATCGTGTTCACTTTGCTGGTGGTTTCGCTCTTCGCCGTCCTTTTTGGTATCACCCAGGGGATCCTGGTCACCAAACTCGGACTGCCCTCGCTGATCGTCACCATCGGGACGCTGACGCTCCTGCGTGGGGGCCACCTCATCATCCTGGGCAACGTCACCCAGTCGCTTCCACGCGACCAGCGGCCGCTGCTTTTGGACGCGCTGGGCACGACGCTGCAGTTTCCCTTCCCGGTGCTCGTCCCCTTCACGGACGTCGAACTGTTCACCATCCCGACGTTCACCTACTCCCTTCCGCTCGTCCACGAGACTCCGAAAACGTTCGATTCCTTCCCGCTCCAGATCGTCTGGGTGGTCGTCCTGGGCGTCATCTTCCACTACCTCCTGTTCGAGACGAAGTTCGGATACCACACCCAGACCACGGGCGGCGACGAGCGGGCCGCCCGATTCACCGGCGTCAAGACCGACCACATCAAGATCGCGAACTTCGCGCTCGTAGCGCTGGCGGCGGCCTTCGCCGGCGTCGGCCAGCTGGCCTTCACCGGTAACGTCTCGCCGCTGACGGGCGACGGTCAGGAGCTCGTGATCATCGCCGCCGTCGTCATCGGCGGCACGGACCTGTTCGGCGGGAAAGGCACCATCGCCGGAACGCTACTGGGCGCACTCGTGTTCGCGTTCACGCAGAACATCCTCGTTCTGGCCGGGTTCGGGACCCAGCTGTTCGCGGTGTTCACCGGCGTCTTCATCCTCTTTGCCGTCGCCATCGACGCACTCACGCGGCGCGCTCGCTACGAGAAGGTCTGGATCCTGTACCTCAATCCGTTGCAGGACCTCGTCACCGGCCCAGGCGAATTCTTCGAGTGGGCCGACGAACAGATCCAGGGCATCGAAGCGCCCCTGGCGTTTCTCGGGGCCGTGACGGCCACGTGGACCGTGATCGCGTTCCCCGTCGTGTTCTTCTCCGGGGATTTCTCGCTGTTCGTCGTCAACAGCGACGTCCAGTCGTTCGGGACGCTGCCGCTGTTCACGTCCACCCTGATGGGACTCCTGGCGTTCCTGTCGCTCGTGTATCTCCACGGGTTCGCGCGGGCGCTCGGCGGGAGCGGCGACATCGACAAGTCAGTGCAGGTCAGCCTCTACGGACTTGCCCCGGGGATACTGTTCTTCGTCCCCTTCCTGCTGGAAGGGTTGCGGTTCATAACGCCCGTCCTCCTCGCCGCGACCCTGCCGCTGGTGGCGGCCGTGGCGATCCTGTGGTTCCTCGGCGTCCGGAAACTGCACGACCTGTCCGTCCGGGAGAGTGCCGTCGCCGTCGCCGGTACGATACTCCTGTGGGTGCTGACGCTCGTGTACGCGAGCGGTCGGTGGGCGCCGGCGGGGTGACGCTCCGTCGATGTCGGTCGACGGTTCCGGGATCCACACCGGCGAGGGATCGACCTCCCGGTCGGTCAGTCCACGGTGATGGCACCGGTCATGAGGCTCACGATCTGCTGGCGGTCGGTGCTGCCGTCGTTCTGGAGGACGTCGACGAGTTCCCCGTCGCGGAGGACGGCGATCCGGTCGGCGACCTTGAACACCTCCTCGAGGTTGTGCGAGATGAAGATGACCGTCCGGCCCTGGTCTTGCAGGCGTCTGATGAGATCGAGGATCTTCTCCGATCCCTCGACGGACACCTCGGCGGTGGGCTCGTCCAGGATGACGATGCCGGGGTCGGAAATCAGCGCTCGCGCGACGGCGACGGCCTGCTGTTGCCCGCCGGACAGTTCGGCCGTCGGCGCCGAGGGGTCGACCTGAAACCCGATTTCGCCGAGCGCCTCGACCGACTCCGTCTCCATGCGCTCCCGATCGACCTGTCGTAACACCTTTCCCGCGAGCCCGTCCTTGCGCGGTTCCCGCGCCATGAACACGTTCTTGGCGACGTCGTGCTGGCCGGACAGTTCCAGGTCCTGAAAGACGGTCTCGATGCCTGCCTCCCGCGAATCTTTGGGACTATCGATGGTTTGCTCGACGAGGTCGCCTCCTTGGCGGATCCAGAACCGGCCGGCCGTGGGATCGATAACGCCGGCGAGCATCTTGATGAGCGTCGACTTGCCCGCGCCGTTGTCGCCGACCAGCGCGAGCACCTCGTTTTCGAGGACGTTTAGGGAGACGCCATCGAGTGCCTGGACGCCCTCGTAGCGCTTCGAGGCGTTGCGTATCTGGACGACTGGCGGCGCGTCACCCGGCGACTCCGCCGGCGCATCTCCGGCTCCACCGGACGTACCGGACGTTGACATGTCCCGGCGTATGCGCTTCGAGCATCATAAGTCCCCCTGATAACACTGTCGGCTGTAAGTCCGTGAGGAATTTCGCCACTTCGGGGTGGCGAACGTCTTCACGAAGTCACAGCCAACAGTATAAGACCCCGATCGTTCTCCGGCGTGTGTCGCTTCACCACTCGCCACGGCCCACGTAGTGGAGTCGGAGCGACCCGCCGTCGCCACGCGGATCTCACACAGCATCCCAGAAATCCGATAATTTGAGTAACGAGAAGACAGGCCGCTATCGAATCGTTAGATCCCAATAAACACACAGAGAGCGTTGTTGTTGCTAAAATCGAATGCGACGACGTCTACTCTGACGGCTCGCGGCGCGGAGGGGCACCCAAAAATATAACTATCTTTAGTTTTCTTTTGTTAGTATGCCGGATAGGCATGGCACCAACTTCGATGGGAACGACGACGTCGTGTCCATCGAACTTGGCGTATCGCGCAGAAAGCTGATGAAGCAGCTCGGCGCGCTCGGGATGTTAGGGGGGATGACCGGGTTGGCCGGGTGTTCATCGCTCCAGGACGGTGATGGTACACCGACTGACGGTGGCGGGGGCAACGGAACGCAAACGGACAACGGCAACGGATCACGTATTCCGGAGTTCACGCGGGTTCCCCTGGTCCCCCCACCGACGGCCGACGACATGGACCTCTCGGACCCGCAGGATCCCGAACGCCAGATGCAGTTCGTCGTCCACAACGCGACGAACCAGTTCTTCACGCCGGTCATCGCGGGGATGAACGACGGCCTGAACAAGCTCGGCTGGACCGGGGAGATGGTCGGCCCGACTGGAAACGACCAGGAGCAGCAGGTCGAGATCCTGAACACGACGGTCGACTCACTGCAGGGCGGGCAGGACGTACTCGGGACGACGGTCCTCGACGAGTCGTCGTACGCGCCGCCGGTACGGGACGCCATCGACAAGGACATCCCGGTGTTGCAGTGGAACACGACCGTCGACGGCTGGGACTTCGACTTCATGATGGAGGAGTTCGGCCAGGTCCTGCCCTACGTGGGCCAGCGGGCCTTCCCGGCGGGCAACGCCGTCGGCATCACCGCCTACGAGAAGGCCGAGGAGAACCTCGACACCGACGAGTACACCGTGTTGCCCTGCATCGCCGTCCCCGGGCACCCGGCGTTGCAAGTCCGGACCGACGGGTTCGAGAACTCCATCGGTGCACAGGACAACGTGACGATGGTAGACGAACTCGACGTCAGTACCGACGTCGCCCAGGCGACGACTCGCATCAACGACGCGTACAGTGCCAACAACGACATCGACATCATCCTCGGGTCGGGATTCTGGGCGCCCGCGGGTGCCGCCTCCCTCGTCGCCGACGAGGGGCTACAGGACGAGATGATCGTCGGGGGATTCGACCTACCCGAGTCGACGGTTGAAGGGATCCAGAACGGGAACATCACGTTCACCGTCGGGCAGGATCCCTACTCCCAGGGCTACATCACCACACAGCTGGCCTACGAGTACATGGACCGGGGCATCCCCATGAAGAACTACATTACGGGCGTGTCGATCGTCGACGAGTCCAACATAGAGTTCGCCGCACAACGCTCCAACTCGTGGGACGAACTCGTCGACTTCCAGGACCAGAACTACTGATAATGACTGTTGTAGCGTGTTACCGCTCCGACCGCCTGCTGTCGGGCGGTCGATGCGGTAATTGCCTGCCCCACCGGTCTCCGACCGATCCTCATCAGTCCGCCGCGAAGTCGACCGGTTCGTCGTGGTCGGCGGCGTCGTAGACGGCCTTCATGATGCGCATGTCGACGAGCCCGTGGTCTGCGTCGGGGTGCGGCCGCGTGTCGGTTAGCAGACAGTGCGCGAAGTAGTCGAACTCCTCGGTCATCTGGTTGACCTGATCGAAGTCGATGTCGTAGGTTTCCCCGCCGATCGAGGCCCGGAACCCCCGATCCTGGCGGTTGTAGAAGGCGGGGTCGATCTCGACTTCCCCCCTGGTTCCGGTCACCCGGAGGTGGCTCGACTGGTAGGCGTTCTGGCTGGCAGTGCAGGCCGCGTAGACGTTGTCGGGGAACACGAGCGTGAACGCCGCGTGTTCGTCTCCGACGTCCGCGAACGCCTCGTGGCCGTAGGCGGTCCGGCCCTGGACGGCGACGGGGTCGGCGCCGAGGACGAACCGCGTCGTGTTGATCGGGTAGAGCCCGATGTCCATGATCGTGGCGCCGCCCGAGAGGGCGGGATCGAGGCGCCATTGGTCGGGGTCCGGGATCACCTCAAGGAGCGGCTGTGACATGTTCGCGTGGACGATCACCGGGTCCCCGATGAGCCCCGCGTCGACGACATCGCGCGCGCGTCTGACGGCCGGCTCGGTCTGCATCCGGTAGGCGATCATCACCTTGATGCCGTTATCGTCGGCGATGTCGACGATTTCGCGTGCGCGCTCCACCGTCGCCTCCATGGGCTTCTCACAGAGGACGTTCTTCCCCAACTCCGCCGCGGTCTCGACATACGGGAGGTGCAGCGCGTTCGGGGTACAGATATAGACCGCGTCGTAGGCGTCCGCTACGGCGCCGTCGTGGAACTCCTCGTACGTCAGGGCGTGTTCGATGCTATCCGCAAGGTCGGTCGCTTCCCGCGCCTTCTCCTTCGAGCTGCTGACGAGAGCGGTCGTCTCACAGAACGCCGACTCCGCGACGGCCGGCACCGCCTCGGCGCGCGTCCACCATCCGAGGCCGATCATCGCGAACCGGACCGGACCGGCCTCGTCGATCGCTTGCCAGTCCCGCTCGGTGAAGTCATCGAACGGAAACGTCATACGTTAATCCGGACCGACGACTCACTTAAACGTATCCGCCCCGATGGATCGGGGAACGAACCAGATACCGCGCTGTGGAGAGTCGACCAGGTTTCCCGTTCGACTCAGACGTGACGGCCCCCGTCTCGATCCGGGTTCGCCTCTCTCTGATATGGACGGGTCGTTGACATAAACGACCTGTCGCTGTCCGGTCGCTCCCGTTCGTTCGCTGGCGCTCGCTTACCTCCCGCTCCCTGATTCGAATCCGGTTCCGGTCCGCTCACTTCGTTCGCTCTACGGGCGTGCCGGGATTCGAACCCGGGATCGAAGGGTTAGGAACCCTTCGCCCTG
>CAYSJP010000109.1:0-7607 GCA_964431395.1 uncultured Halobacteriales archaeon | reverse complement strand
TCGGGTTCGGACCACAGGCCGGGCTGGCGGTTGACGTCACGGCCGACGACATCAGCATCACCACGAACGACGGGGAGATCTCGGAAGTCGGCCTCAACCCGACGCTGGCGGTCGGTTGGCAGGGTTTCGACGAGCCCGTCGAGCAGCTGGTCGTACAGGTCAAAATATCGGATAGTGATCCAGCCGGGGACGAGAACGTCCTCGGCGGGTCCCAGTTCCTGAACTGTGACGTGGAGTCCCACCCCGACTGCGGGGAGACCGCGGGCAACGCGACGTTCGACTACGGCGACGAGACCATCAACATCCTGAACAAGAGCCGGTACACCTTCAGGAACAACGACACCCTGTTCAACGCCAGCGACTTCAACGCCTCGGACGGCGAAACGGAGACGACGACGGTCTACGTCGAAGTGCAGGTGCGCGCGGACAAGAGCGACGGGTCGAGCAAGTTCTACACCAAGCGGCTGTCGTTCGACGTGTCCGTCACGAACGAGGAATCGACCCTCTCGGCGGAGGGAACGCTCAACACCAGCGTGGCGGAGTGATCCGACCGCAGGTCGCGCCGTCGTCCACCGAAAGGAGATCAGATGTCATCTCGAACGCGTGAACTCGGCCGCCTGATCGCCGCGATGGTTTTCACAGCCGTGCTACTCGGCGGCGTCATCGCGATGGGCTCGGGGGCGATTCCGGGAGTCCAGGTTTCGAGCACGCCCCTCGACAACCTCAGCGTCGACGGTGATATCCACGTCGCGATCAGCGGCGACAACACCACGGCGACCGGAGACATCTACATCCGCGATGACCCCCCGACGATCGAGTCCCCGACGGCGATCGATCGCACTGACGGCGACGGCGTCGTTCGTGACGGCGACACGATCGAGGTTTCGGCGACGGTGTTCGACGCCGAAACCGGAGTTGCGAACGTCACTGCGAACGCCTCCGCGTTCGGAGTCGAGACGGTCACGCTCGAGCCCGGCGAGGGCGACGGGACGTACACGGGGACGTTCACGGTCGATGCGGGTTCCGTAGCGGAGGCGACGTCGTCCCCGATCCGGATCACGGCGACCGACACGACCGGCCACACGCGGGAGGCGTCGACGAACGCGCTCGAACTGGCCGCCACGGACACCGGGCCGACGGCGTGTGAGGCGAACGTCTCCACGACCGGTCGACTCGGCGAGGAGGTCTACGAGATGGATGGGCCGCTCCGGTTCTGTGACGTCGTCGGCGGGAACGAGACCGACGGGAGCCTCCGGGTGTTCGTCGCCGACGGGCTGATCGCCACCGACCGGTACGCCCAGGGGGACTGGATCCGCCAGTACTTCACCTACAGCGGCTCCGTGCTCGTTCTCGACGGCGAGAAGATCAGCCTCGGGTACTACAACGCGGAGGACGACCCGGCCAGCTCGTTCAGCGGCGACCTCGATCGGTACGAGCCGCCCGACGACCAGTTCGTCTCCGAGGAGGGCGACGCGGTGACGACCGTCTGGCGCTTCGAGGGTGTCGAGGTCAGACAGACGGTCGCGCTCCCCGCGGAGAACGCGCAGTTCTACGGGCTCCGCTGGGAGATCACGAACCGCGGCGGTAGCACGGTGGAGAACGCGACGTTCCTCCGTGGCGCCGACACGTTCCTGGGCGGTGACGACTTCGGGAAGGGGTTCTGGAACCCCGACACGAACACCGTCGGCGTCACCGACACGAACGACGGCGTCCAGCAGCGCCTCAGCTTCCGGGGCGTGACTCCCCCCGACGGCTACCGGAGCGCGTTCTGGAGCGACGTGGTCGACGACGTCGAGTCGGGCGATCTTGCGGACGAGGTAACCACCTCTGATCACGACAACGCCTACGCCTTGGAGTGGCGGCGCGACTCGATCGCGCCGTCGGACACGTGGCGCATCAGGTCGATCGAGAGTTTCGTCCGGAGTAGCCTCAGCGTGAGCGGCGGTGCCACGCGGACCCTCGACGGCCCCAACGAGACTGTCACCTTCGACGTCACGGCCCTCGGCGACGAGGCGGTTACGGTCGACTACGGCGTCTCGTGTCCCGCCGGATTCACCTGCACGGTGCCCGACTCGGAGACGATCGAGCCCGGCACGACCGCGACGGTGAACGTCACCGTGGAGGCCGTGGGCGACGTCGACCGCGGGACGTACGAGGTCGTCCTCGCGGCCGGCGCCCCGGATATCCAGCCCGTGCAGGGGACGAGCCTGATCGAGGTGCCCGGGGCGTTCTTCGAGCTGACCGGGCTGACGGGAACGGCGTCGGCATCGACGGGGGATCCGACGACGGTCACGGCCGAGGTCACAAACACCGGCGAGGAGGCTGGCGAACAAACGATCGAATTCGGGTTCGCGGGGGCGAGCCGCGACCGGGTGGTCTCGCTAGCGGTCGGCGAGAGCAGAACCCTCGCGTTCACCGCGCCCGCCCCGCCCGAGCCGGGCGTTTCCGAGGCGACGGTGCGGACCGACGACGACATCGAAACGATCGCCATCGAAACCGTCGACCGGGAGTTCGTCTGTGGACGGAGCACCGGCGATCCCCACCTCACCACCCTCGAGGGGCTGAGCTACGACTACATGACCGCCGAGGACACCGTCCTCCTGCGGGGCGAAACGACCGGTGGACACCGCCTCCTCGTCAACGCCCGGCAGGTCCCAGTCGGGGATTCGTCCGCCGTCACGATCAACAACGCGACCGCGACCGCCCTCGGTGCCGACACCGTCGTCATCAGGGCGGATGCCGAAGAGCCGCTCAGCATCAGCGGCGAGGCGGTCCCCCTCGCCTCCGGTGAGGCCGTCTCCGTCGGGGACGGCGGGGAGGTGAGAAAGCAGGGGAGCACCTACACGGTGGTCTACCCCGGCCCGGACGACGAGGCGACGCCCGGCGACGAACACCTGACGGTCCACCGCGTCGGAAACCGCCTCGATATCGAGGCCTGCCTGCACGCGAACCGGACCGCGCCGGTCGAGGGGCTGCTCGGGACCCCCAACGACGACCCCGACGACGACATCGCGTTGCAAAACGGGACGGCCCTGGACCAGCCCCTCGACACGGACATCCTCTACGGCCCGTTCCGGACGGACTGGGCCGCAACCGGCGATGAGAACCTCTTCCCGACCCGGTACGGGATCGAGGACTTCCCGCGGGAGATCGTCACGGTCGATGACCTCTCGGAGGCGGAGCGCGAGCGAGCAGCGGGCGTCCTCGAGGATACCTGTCTCGAACCGGGAACCGCACAGTATCGGGACGCGCTCATCGACGTCGCCCTGACCGGCGACTCGTCGTACGTCTCCTCGGCGTGTCGAGAGACCCGCGAGGGCGTCGTCGACGCCACGAACCCGAACTTCCCCCCGACGGCGACCTTCTCGGCGGAACCCGACGGGCCAGTGGTCGGCGAGACGGTCACGTTCGACGCCTCAGACAGCGACGACGCCGACGGGACCGTCGTCGAGTACGGGTGGGACCTCGACGGCGACGGCGAGTACGACGACGCCACCGGAGTCACAGCGATCACGACGTACGACGACGCGGGGACCGTCACGGTGGGGCTGAGAATCGAAGACGACGACGGCGAGACGGCGACGGCCGAAACGGAACTCGACGTATTAGAGCAGCCCAACTCCCCGCCGACGGCGTCGTTCTCCGTGGATCCCGCCGAACCGGAGGTCGGCGAGACGGTCACGTTCGACGCCTCCGGCAGCACCGACCCCGACGGCACGATCGTCTCCTACGAGTGGGATCTCGACGGCGACGGCGAGTACGACGACGCCACCGGGGTCACCGCGACCACGACCTACGACGACGCGGGTGAAGTCACGGTCGCCCTGCGCGTGGTAGACGACGTGGGTGCGACGGCCACCGCCGACACGAGCCTCACGGTCTCGGAACGGTCGAACATCGTCGCTCCGGGCCAGCCTGGATTCGGCGCGATACTGGCCGGCGTTGCCCTGCTCCTCATCGGCCTGTTCGCCCGTCGGCGGGCGTGAGGCGGTGGGCCGGGTTCCGTGATCGCCGGAGGCGTTCCACCCCTGTTATCGGATCTCGATCCGGAGCGCGTATGCGTGGTCGGCGTGGCCGCCCGTCGGTCCCTCCTCCGGGAGCCCCTCGCTCACGGCGTCGATCCGCCCCGTCTCGCGGTCGACGCGCACGTCACGAACCCGGAGTGGCGACGTATCCGAGGAACGGGTGACGTCCTCCCCGTGGTAAACGACGGGGTTTCCCCACACAGGAGGAAACCCGGCCCGTTGCCGAGCAGGTTTCAGGACCGTCTCTCCCGGTGTCGGCGGGGCGGGTTTCGACCCTCGACCGGGAGCGTCCTGTGGCACCGTCACGCGTGCTCCCATCCGCAAGCGAGTCATCGCCACGCGGTTTCTCGACGTGGCTCTCTCCCAAGCGGTCGTGCCTCGCGGCACATCCATCGGCCCCGGTCACACCTTTTGACCGGGCTCGCGGGGCACCGCAAACATGGGTGGAGTGCGGTCCACATCCCCCGGTGGCCAACCGAGTGGGATGTGGCGGAACCCGTGATTTTGGGTATGGGCAGGCGTGTGCTAAGTGTTTGGGTTTCAGAGGGGCCACCAACGGCGGCTGTGTTGAGGAGCTTACGGGATTCTCTCGCTGTTGAAAGATAGCCGGCAGTATCAGCGCACCCGATGAACGATCGTTGCAGTCTCTTGTCGGTGCTCGCCTCCCCCGGTGACGGCGAGCAGGGATAAACGTCTACATTAATCATTAACTGAGGAGCGAAGATGGCCCGAGCGCTCGGTGACGCGTTCCCGAGATGTGAAAAATGGCGGGTCAGGTTAAATGGACAGTGGTCGGATACCCTCATGCAAGGTGTGAAAACCATGGCAACACAACCGAGCGAAAACAGGCTCGAGACGGAGCTGTTCGGCAGAGGCGTGTCGTTCAGCGTGTCGGGCACGTGGGTGGCGTACTGGCTGGTGGTCCTGCGCGTGGTTGCGGGCTGGTGGCTCCTGCACGCCGGACTCGACAAGTTCGCGAACTGGCCGTTCGACGCGGGTTGGTTCGTCGGCGGTGCGGCTGCGGGCACGACCCTCGGACCGGTCGTCACCCTGTTCGGTGACGGGATCCTGCTCACGTTCACCAACTGGGCCGTCCCGATCGGACAGGTACTGATCGGCCTCGGCCTCATCGTGGGGGCACTCACCAGGGCGGCGGCGTTCTTCGGGGCGTTCCTGATGGTGTTCTTTTACTTCATCAACGGCGAGACGGGGGGCTGGGCACACGGCGTCGTCACGGGCGAACTGCTCGGCCTCCTGATCTTCGGGATGATCGCCACGGTCGGGGCCGGCCGGGTCCTCGGCATCGACGCGTACCTGGCCGAATCTGACATCGTCCGGAAATACCCGCGGTTGCGGTACCTGATCGGCTGAGGAGGTGACACGCATGACACAACTCAACACGGCGGATCGAATCGCACTGTACGTCGGCGGCGGGCTCGTCCTGATCGGCGTCGCCGGCATCGGGATAATCGAGATGATCGGGGGCGCTCCCCACCCGGTATCCGGCGAGGGGCAGATCCAGCACGAGGCGCTCGTCCCCATCGAGGTCAGGTCCTCCATCATCCTGCTGGGCCTGCTGATCTGGGGGCTGTACGCGGTGTACCAGGTGGTCGCGATGCCACCGGGAAACGAAACGATGGCCCCGACGTCCGGGCAGCAACCACAGGACGACTAATAACTATTGTAGGGGATTACCGTATCGACCGCCCGACGCGGGCGGTCGGAGCGGACTCTCCCTCACTCGATTTCGACCCGGACCGTGTAGGCGTGCCCGGCGTGCTCCCCTGCCGGCCGGTCGGCCGGCATACCCACGGCCAGTTCCTCGCCCTGGACCTGCCAGTCGAGTTCCCGGGGTGATCCGTCGCCGTCGGTCACGCCGAGCATCACGACGCTCGCGTCGTCCGGGACGTCCTCGTACCGGGGGACCGGGAGGGCCGCGCTGATGTTCGGCAGGCCAAACAGGATCGCGTAGACGTACTCTCCCGTGGTCGTGTACCGCACCTCGATGTCCTCCCCGGCTCCGACCGTTCCCTCCGGCGTCGCCCAGGGATCGGTCCCGAACACCGCCTCGCCGTTGACCTCGAGCCACGACCCGAGTCCCCGGAGCCGTTCCTTCTGTAACTCCGGGATCCGGCCGTTTGCCTTGGGGCCGACGTTGAGCAGCATGTTACCGTTCTTCGAGACGACGTCGACGAGCGACCGGACGATCTCCTCCACGGAGAGGTGATCCTCGGGGCCCTCCTGGCGATTGTACCCGAAGGAACTCCCGATCCCGCGGTTGGCCTCCCACTTGTGCTCGCGGACGTCGTCGTAGGTTTCGTACTCCGGCGTGTAGAAGTCGCCGCGTTCCTCGCGGACCTGCCCGAGACGGTCGTTGACGGCGACCTCCTTGCCCCACTCGTTTGCCGCCGTGTTGTAGTACTCCGCGACCAGTTCCTTCGAGTCCCACCGCGACGCCGGGGTGAACCAGTCACCGTCCCACCACAGCAGGTCCGGGCGTACGTGCTCCATCAGGTCCCGCCAGCGCGTCTTCCACCCCTCGACGAAGGCGTCGGTAGCCTCCCGGGAGTCGTACTCCGGATGGCCGAACAGCCCCGTATGCCGGGGGTCGTAGTAGTTCAGCATCCGGTGGTAGGAAGCGGCGAACTTCATCCCCCGGTCGCGGACGGCCTCGCCCAGTTCCTTGATGATGTCGCGCTCGGGCCCCATCTCGGCGGCGGTCCAGTCCGTGCCGTCGGCGTCCCACATCGGGAATCCGTCGTGGTGCTCGCCGACGGGGACGACGTAGCCGGCGCCGATCTCCACGAACAGGTCGGCCCACCGCTCGGGATCCCATTCGGAAGCGTCGAAGGTCTCCGGGACGTCCGGATCCGCCGCCCCGTCGGTGTCGCGGACGAAGTCCTTGTACTCGAAGACCTCCTCGTCGGGGATGTCCGGGTCCGGGACCGGCTCGCCGTAGTGCTCGCGGTGGTACGCCGCGGTGGCGCTTCCGTCGTCGTGCATGCGCCTGGGGTACCACTCGGCGTACTCCCCGACCGGGCCCCATCCGGGGACCGAGTAGGGCCCCCAGTGGATGAAGATTCCCAGTTTGGCGTCGTGAAACCAGTCCGGCACGTCGTGTTCCTCGAGTGACTCCCACGTCGGTTCGTAGGAGGCCGGCGTGGGCGTCCGTCCGTCCGTGGGGGTCGGGTCATCCGTCGGCGTCGGATCGGCGGTCTGCGTCGGATCGTCCGTGGACGCGTCGGTCGTGCCTCCGGGACTCCCGGTCGGGGCATCGGTCGTGACGGGCGTGTCGGTCGAAGCGTCGTCGCCTGAACAGCCCGCGAGGCCGAGGAGCGACCCCGAGACGGCGGCGAGCACCGATCGGCGTGAGACCCACGGCCCGGGGACATCATCGGTGTTCGATCCGTTCATTGCCCGTATGGGACGCCGCCGGGGTCAAGAGCGTTTCCCCGGCCGATCAGTCGCTGTCGATCGCTTCGCGGTCGCTCGCTCCGTGAGGAGCGACGTGCCCGACGGAACGTCAAGAAAGCGGGTGTTTATAATGACTGTTGTAGCGTTTTACCGGTCCGACCGCCCGAC
>CAYSJP010000108.1:0-7621 GCA_964431395.1 uncultured Halobacteriales archaeon | reverse complement strand
TCTGCCGACCCCGCGGACGGCGCCGGGTCTGCCGACCCCGCCGACCGCGACGATCTGACGGAGCGCACGAACCCCGGTGACGGCGCCGACGCCGCCGCGGCGTACCTGTCCGCGATGGAGCGCCGCGTCGCGAACGCGGATGACCGCTCGTGACCGTCCGAGCGTGACTGCCGGGGTTCACCCCACCGAGGCACCGATGCTGGCGGCGGTGGCCCACTCGTACAGCGCGACGCCGCCGCTGATCGCCGCGATCAGGAACAGCGGCAGGAATCCCTCGAACCAGCCCGACGCGCGGTACACGTACAGTCCGGTCCCGATCAGGACGACCCCGACGACCGGTTTCCCCACCCCGTAGTACAGGGGAAGCGCCAGAAACACCGCGGCGACGAGGGCGACGAGGGCGACGAACGCGAACAGGGTGAACGCGAGCGCCGCGAACCCGGCCGCGTCGCCCTGGTCGGAGCCGGCCCTGCCGGCCCACACGACCCCGGCAACGGCGACGAGGAGTGCCACGACGGCGTACACCGTGGTCAGGCCCAGAAGCAGTTTCCAGGACGCCCACCACGGCCCGCTCGTGAGCGCCGCCCGCAGTCCGTCGAGTGTCACCGTGGCGACCGTTCGTCACGACCGGTGATAAACCGTCGGTCGGTCGGTCACGGGGACCCGCATCCGGACCCCCGGGGTCAGGACGCCCCGTCGGTCCCCTCGACGTACTCGCGGCGATACACGTCGAGCACCGCCCTGAGGGATCCGACGATGATCGGACCGAAGAAGATGCCCATGAACCCGATGAGGTACACGCCGCCGAGCACGCCGATCAGGATGACGCCCGGGTTGAGCGTCGTCTGGGTGTGGCGGTCGATGACGATCGGCCGGAGGTAGTCGTCCGTCAGCCCGACGACGATCGTCCCGTACACGAGCAGGAACCCCGCCGCGACCGGACGGTTGATGCTCACGAGGTAGAGCACGGCCGGCCCCCAGACGAGAAAGGAACCGATGATCGGCAGGACCGCGAGAACGATCATGACGACCGTCCAGAAGACCGCGCTGGGGACGCCCACGGCGATCAACCCCAGGCCGGCGACGACACCCTGGATGACCGCGATGAAGACGTGACTCACAAGCACCGCCCGCATCACGTCGTTGAACTCCGCGTGGAGCTGATCCTGGACCGTGTCGGGGAGGGGCGCGGTCGCGTGCAGCCACCGGCTGAAATCGCTCCCGTTCTTGACGAAGTAGTACAGCAGAAACACCGTCAACCCCAGTCCCACGAGGAGGTGTGTGATCGTCCCGAAAACGTCGATGACGTTCTCGAACGTCCCCAGATCGGCCTCGGCGAGAGCCACCCGCACCTGCCCGACCAGATCGACGTCGAACCCGGTGGTCGTCTCGATCCAGTCCTCGACCGCGGTGAGGGGGCCGTTACCGCTCTCGCCGCCCTCCCGGATCGATCTGATCCGGTCGAGCAGCGCGGCGGCCTGCCCCGCGATCATCCACAGGATCAGCAGCGCCGGCAGAACGATCACGACGGTAACACCGGCCACGAGGACGCCCGCGGATCGTTGCGGGCTGGTGCGCTCCGTGAGCCGGCGATGGAGGGGCTGGAGGGGGTACGCCAGAAGCACGGCGAGCAGGAAAAACTGCAGGAACGGCATCACCAGCAACGCCGTTAGGACGAGAAGGGTTCCCGCGAGCGCGAGCACTACTCCATGTGTTCGGTCCATGCCTCTCGGAAACGTTTGCCCGCAGTCAGGCAGGGATCTTAACCGTGACGCCATCGGCCCCGACCGTGAGCCGGACCCGATCGACGGCGACCCGGAACTGCTTTCGGTGGTGCCCCTCCGGGTGGATCGACATGGCGCTCTCGACGACGCCCGCCGATTCGAGCCTGTCGAGACGCCGGTACACGGTCGCCCGGGAGGCGTCCAGCCGGTCGACGAGCTCCCTGGCGGCGAGTGGCTGCTCGCCGAGCACGTTCAGAATGTCACGCGCGTATTCGTCGCTCATCAGCGAGAGCATCGCCTCGCGATCGACGCTCTCGGTTCCCCGCTCCGGCCGAGCGGCGTTACGGTCGATCGTCGTGGCGACGCCACCGGAGGCGGATTCGGAGTCGGACATCAGTACTACCACGTTAGGGACACGCCATCCAGTAGCCTGCCTCTATCAATCGGAACGACGACGACACGGGGCCTCTAGTTATCTTGATTCAGGGCGTGTCCACCCGCCGACGGGCCCGCCGGCTGCGCGTGCGATTGGCCGGGTCCGCCCGTCCGGCATCGGGTATTAATGGGGGGCGTTCGTATTGTGGGGTAGAATGAGCGACACGATGCGCGTGGCGGAGCCTCGGGTGCTAATGGTCGACGACGAGAAGAAGGTCGCCGACGCGTACGCGCTCCGCCTGGAGGGAGTGGCCGACGTCACGGTTGCCTACGATGGCCGGGAGGCGCTCGAGACCGTCGCGGAGGGGCGACCGCCCGACGTGGTCCTGCTGGATCGTCACATGCCCGGACTGTCGGGCGACGAGGTGCTCGAGCGCCTCCGGGAGCGCGAGGTCGACACCCGCGTGATCATGGTGACCGCGATCGATCCCGGACTCGGCATCCTCGACATGCCGTTCGACGACTACCTCTCGAAACCGGTCGAGCGCGAGGACATCCGGGCCGCGGTCGACCAGCAGTGCCAGGTGCTCGCGTACGAACTCCTCGGGGAGTACTTCCGTCTGGAATCGACGCGCGCGGTTCTCGAGGCGGAGATCTCTCCCGAGCGGACCGACGAAAACGACGAACTCGCCGAGATCGAGGACCGCATCTCCGGCGTCGAGGAACGGGTTCGGGGTCTCCTTCCCGAGGCCGGGGAGCTACTGTCGGCGTTCTCGGGCATCGACCGCGAGGGGTACTAACACGCGGGATCGTCGGCCCGGCCCCGGTCGGAACGGGGCCCCCGAATCACGACCGGGCCGTCGAGGGCGTCTCCGGATCGGTCTCCAGAAACGCCTCGATCAGCTTCTGCTGGGCCCGGCGCAGGTGATACAGCACCGTCGGCCCGGTGATGTCGAGCGCCTCCGCCACCTCCTTGGAGGTGCTCCCGCGTGGCGATTCGAAGTAGTCCGAGAGGTATGCGGTCCGCAGGACCGTCCGCTGTCGCTCCGTCAGGCGTTCGCCGAGTGCGTCCCGGAACGCCTCGACCGGGTCGGGGCTGCGGGTCGTCTCCTCCTTCGCCAGGAGCGACGTCTCCGCGACCGTCGCGTCGACGGCCTCGATCATCCGGCGGACGTCACCGTCGGGCGGCGCCTCCGCGACGAGTTGCACGGACTCGGCGGTGTACTCGGCTGACCGGACGGTCGCTCCCCACCTGGTGAGCGTGGCGACCGGCGTCTCGCCCTCTACCGTGGCCTGCAACAACGGGTCCTGCTCCGAGCGGATCCACTGGACGTCGGTGACGGCGTCGTCCCCCGCCAGCGCCGATTCGAGGTCGTCGGTCGCGTCGTCGATCCCGACGTAACAGACGACCGATCCGTCGCCCCGCGGGACCGCACCCTCAAGCGACAGGCTCGACTCCGTGTCGCGGGCGACGCGGGCGAACGGGACCGTCTCGTCCCTGACCCGGACGGTCACCTCGGTCACCGTGTCGGCCACGAGCAGGTCCTCCTGGCGGATGGCCTTGATCGCGAACCCGGCGACGCTGCCCAGCGTCTCGAGGCCGACGCGTTCCTGCTCGCTGAACCCGTTCTCCTGGTTCGAGTACACCGACACGACGCCGTACACCGTCCCCTGGTACGCGAGCGGGACCGCGAGACACGACTGGAGTCCGTTCCCGAACGCCGCCTGCCGGACGCCACGGGGGATGGTCTCGTCGGTGGCGATGGCTTCGACCAGCCGCGTCTCCCCACCGGCGACGGCGTCCTGTTCGGGCAGGGAATCCGTCCGCTCCAGGGCGGCGCCGATCTCCTCGCGCAGGTCGGGCACGGTCCCGCTGGTGGCGACGACCCGGAGGCGGTCGTTCGGGAAGTCCCGGTCGCCGACCCAGGCGAACGCGTACGGGTCGCTCCCGCCGAGGTGCTCACAGACCGTCCGGCCGACCTCCGTCCGGTCCGACGCACCCAGCAACTGCCGCAGGATGGCGACGATCAGCGTGTCGATCCGCTGGACGCGCTCGAGGCGCTGCTCCAGCCGGTCGACCGTCCGTTCGGTCTCCCGGTGGTCGGTCCGGTCCCGGACGTACACGATCGCGCCCTCGTCGACGTGGATGTCGACCGCGAGCCATCGCTCGATCTCCGGGTAGTACTCCTCGAACGCCGCGGCCGTCGGCGAGTCGTCGGCGAACGCCTCGCGGAGCGTCCCGGATGCGGACCTGGGGAACGCCTCCGAAACGTCGGACTCCCGGAGTGCCTCCCGATCGGCGTCGATCGCGTCCGCGGCGGTCCCGTTGACGTCCGTGATGCGACCGTCCGGCGTCGTTTCGATGACCCCGATCGGGGCCCGTCGTAACCGGTCGTCCATGTGTCGGCCCCCGTCTCCCGTCACGACTCCACACCGTTCTCCCGGTGGTCATCCCCGCCCGGGGGCCGGAACTCGAACCGGGCGCCGCCCGTCGAACCGGACGTGAGCGAGACGGTCCATCCGTGTGCCTCCGCGATCTCCTCGACGATGGTCAGCCCGAGGCCGGTCCCGCTGCCCGTCTCGTCGGAGGAGTAGCCCGGATCGAAGACGCGCGTGCGGTCCTCGAGGGCGACGCCGGTGCCGTTGTCGGCGACGAAGAACCCGCCGTCCGTTCGCCCGACGCGGACCTGCAAGGGGTGATCGGTGTCGCCGTCGTGGCCCCCTTCCACGCTGGAGGAGCCCCCCTTGTTCCCGGGGTGGGCGTGCTCGATGCTGTTCCTGAACAGGTTCTCGAACAGCCGCTGCAGCCTGTCGGGGTCGGCCGCGGTCGTCGGGAGGTCGTCCTCGAGGGTGAGCGACGCGCCCCTCGTGTCGACCGTCGCCCACGCGTCGGCCGCGACGGACTCGATGTCGACGTCGGCGGCGATACTGAGCGCGCTCTTCCCGCGCGCCAGCGTGAGAACGTCCTGGATGATCTGCTCCATCCGGTCGTGGGACTGCCGGATCTGGTCGAAGTGTTCCGTCCCGCCCGTCTCGCGGGCCGCCCTGAGGTGCGCGTTCGCGACGTCGAGGGGGTTCCGGAGGTCGTGGCTGATGACGCTCGCGATCCGGTCGGTCTCGACGCTTCCGGTGCCGTCCGGCGGCTCGATCAGGAGCACGTACCCCTCGACCGTCCCCCTGCCGTCGGCGTCGCCGAAGGTACGGAACTGGTAGCGGACCCGTTCGGACGTCTCCCCGGCCGTGGCCGTCCCCCCGAGCTCGGCGTCGATCGCCTCGCCGTCCGCGAGGGACGAACACACGTCGTCGGCTCGTGTTTCGGCGATCCCGACCGCGTTCTGGAGCCAGCGCCGCACGGGCGTTCCATCGGACTCCGTGCCGAACGCCGCCTCGAAGTGCTCGTTCGTCTCCGCGATCACCGGCTCGCCCTCGGGGACGCCGTACCCGATCACCGGGGCCGGTATCGCGTCGACCGAAACTGACGGCGACGGACCCGGATGCGCGTCGTTCGATCCCTCGTCCATGTCGATCACCACCTCCCCACATGGCCCGGGGCGAACCCGGGCACAACTCCGGCTACGTGATCCCCCCTCCGTGCGGTCGTGGAGTTCATACCTGTCATGTTACTCCCCCGAACGTTTAGACACTCCCTCTAGTAATCCGCAATCCAGGCGTCACACATATTAAACTCACGACGGGGGTGGCACTCGTCGGTGCGGTGAGAGCAGTCATCACCGTTCGATCCTCGTGTGGTCCGGGACGGCGATCCGGATGGTCGTTCCGTCGTCCGTGTCGAAGGACAGTTCCCCGTTGAGCTTGTCGACGCCCCACCTGAGTTGCCAGAGGCCGAGCCCCCGGCCGTGCTGGAGGTTGGTCTCGGTCCCGGCCTCGATGGGGGTGAGCTCCTCCGGCGGAATGCCCGGTCCGTCGTCGTCGATCAGGACCGTGTACCCCTTCGGCCGGTCCTCGACGGTCACGGCCACCTCCGAGTCGGCGTGCTCGATGGCGTTCTCGATGGCGCTTTTGACCGCCGTGTACAGCGCCTCCCTGTTCGTCGAGACGTCGGCCGACCGGGGGAGATCGGTCCGCACGTCGACGATTCCGCGTCCCGGGGCGACCGTCTCGACCGCCTCGCGCAGCGTCTCCGGGAGGTCGACCTCCGTCACCTCGTCGTCCATCGACATGATCCGGTCGGTTTTGCGTGCGCGCGCACCCATCGCCGCGAGTTCGTCGACCGCGACGATGATCCGATCCGCGTGATCCTCACCGTCGTCGGCCCGGTCGGCCAGCGTCTCCGCGTGGCTCCTGATCACGTCCAGCTGGTTGCGGAGGTTGTGACGGAGGATCCGGTTGAACACCTCGAGGCGTTGCTCGCGGTTCTTGCGCTCGGTGATGTCGTCGACGATGCCCACGAACCGCCGTTCGCCGTCCGCCATCTCGACGGCGTACCCCCTCCCGTTGACCCAGCGGATCTCGCCGTCGGGCTGGCGGATGCGGTACTCGAACTCGTAGCTGTCCGCCGGATCGCCGTGTTGCATCTCCTCGACCATCGCCCGGACCCCGGCCTCGGTCTCCTCCTTGTCCCGGGGGTCGACCGCCGCCAGGAACTGCCTCGCGTCGTCGTAGAGTTCGTCCACGGGGCGGCCCCAGATCGACTCGTAGGCGGGGTTGACGTACAGCACCTCCGAGAAGTCCGGGGTCGCGAGGTAGATCACCTCGTCGATGCGCTCGGCGATCAGCCGGAATCGGCGTTCGCTCTCGCGAAGTTCGCGCGCGCGCTCGACCCGATCGAGCGCGGTCGTGGCGTGCTCCGTGAGGGCTCCCGCGATGTCGAGAACGCTCCCGTCGGCGACTCGCCCCGTCTCGGTCCGCCGCCCGGCGGCGACGAGACCGTGTTCCCCCAGCGGGAGCAGGACCCCGGCTTCCAGGGGGTTGTCCGGGCCGTGTTCCGCCGGGGTGTACTCCGTCACCGTCCCTTTCTCGAACACGGCGTACTCGTAGCGGTCGCTCGAAAGACCCGACACCAGTCCCGCCTCGCGGGCCGCGTCGGTCGCCGCGACCGGGTCGAGACGGTCGCTCCCGGCGTCGTGGAACCAGCAGACCGCCATCGGCAGGTCCAACAGGTCGCTTGCGGTTTCGACTGCGACCGACGCCACCTCCTCGGCAGTTTCGGCGCGCTGGAGACGCTCAGTCGCCGTCTGGAGCGCCTCGATCGCCCGCTCGCGGCGCTTGCGCCCGGTGATGTCACGTTGTATCGAGAGAACCCGGTCCTCGCCCCGGATCACCGCTGAATCGATCTTTCCCTCGATCCAGCGTCCCTCGCCGTCTTTCGTCTCCTGTTGCCACTCCACGACCTCCGGTTCCCCGGTCTCCATCACGCGGTGGCACAACCTCTTGGCCCGTTCCTTCGTGTATCCGTTCTCGATCGCACTCAGACCCTCTATTCCTTTCTCGCGGATCTCCGCGACGTCGTCGTATCCCAGCCTGTCGAGGAACGTCTCGTTCGCGTCGATCGGCTCGGCCGT